>CAKTRT010000001.1 GCA_934597535.1 uncultured Oscillospiraceae bacterium
GACCTCGGCAGCTACTAAGAAGCAAATTTCAAAATCAAATCAAAAAGGAAGCGGCACGCGCCGCTTCCTTTTTTTGCCGTTCTGTGCTATACTTTATCCAAATCCTTTGCAGGAGGCATCATTCATGGAAAGCATCAAGCCCGGGCGCTACCGCCACTTCAAGGGCAACGAGTACGAGGTCCTTGGCGTCGCCCGCCATTCGGAAACGCGGGAGGAGATGGTCGTCTACCGCGCGCTGTACGGCGAGTTCGGCCTTTGGGTGCGGCCCGCAAGCATGTGGAACGAGATCGTCGAGCGCGACGGCAGAACGTTCCGCCGCTTCACCTATATTGGCGAATGACGGACTATACGCTGATTCGCGCCAAGCGCCGTACGATGTCCCTGCAATTGGACCGTGACGGCCGTGCTGTCGTCCGCGCGCCCTACGGCGTCAAAAAGGAATTCATCGACCGCTTTGTTTCCGAACACGAGGGCTGGCTTACCCACGCCCGCGAAAAGCAGCGGGCGCGCCGCATGGCTCATCCCGAGCCGACGGACGAGGAGCGCAAAGCTCTCCTTGCACGGGCCAGGGAATATCTTCCCATGCGCGTCGCCTATTGGAGTGATGTCATGGGCCTCGCGCCGACAGGCCTCAAGATCACGTCCGCGCGCACGCGCTTTGGCTCTTGCAGCGGAAAAAACAGCATCTGCTTTTCCTGGCGGCTGATGCAGTACCCAAGCGAGGCCATCGACTACGTCGTCGTCCACGAACTTGCGCACATCCGCCACCACGATCACTCCCCCTCGTTCTACGCGCTCATCGAGCGCTACATGCCCGATTGGCGCAAGCGGATGAAGCTGCTGAAGGAATAAAAAAGCTGCCGCAAGATAGATCCTGCGGCAGCTTTGCGCTTTATTTGCTGAGCTTCAGCCGGAAATCCTCGCCTGCGGCGGCATAGCTCACCTTGTAGCCCTGCTTTTGGGCAAAGCGGGTGACGTTCTCCACGCAGGTCATGCTGTCGACCAGCACGTCGAGAGACGCGGGCGCGTTCTTCTTCACCTCGTTCTGCACCATCACAACGGGCATGGGGCAGGAATATCCTCTTGCATCGATCATGCTCTCGCCTCCTCCTTTTTCGGCAAATTCAAAATGACGACCACGAGCATCACGGCAAGACCGAGCACGACGGCGATCTTACCGGCATTCGAGATGCCGCCGACGATCAGCTCGCCCGCCTCGCTCTTGGAGTCGGGGTTGCCCGCAAGGCCGAAGTTGTGCGCGAGCGCCGCGCCGACGAGCATGCCGAACACGGTGACGGCACTGTCGCCGTTGCCCTGCGCGGCCAGAATGAGCTGGCGCAGCGGGCAGCCGCCGAGCAGCACGCTGCCCCAGCCGACGAGCACCATGCCCAGCAGGTTCCACAGGTGTGCGCTGTGCGCAACCGGCTGGAGCGCGAAGCCAAGGTGGAACTTGCCCATGGCGAGGTTGCCGATCAGCGTGACGGCAAAGATGACAACAAAGCCGTAGAGCAGGTGGAAGTCCTTGAGCAGAAACGCGTCACGAAGCCCCCCGACCATGCAGAGCCTGCTCTTCTGCGCGAGCGCGCCGACGATGAGCGCAATGATGAGCGCGATCCAGAACGGCGCGTGCATCGAACCGGGGCCGGCCTCGGAAACCTTGAACAGCGCGGGCACGGTGATGACGAGGATCAGCAGTGCAGCCATCACAGCCGGCAGCACGCCGCCCTCAGCCTGATGCGCCTCGTAGGAGCGCTTGAGCGAAAAGCCCTTTTTGAGACTTGCAATGCCGAGCAGGATGCCGCCCACAAAGCCGATCAGGCCAACGAGCGCGTTGAGGTCGCCGCCGCCGAGGCGCAGCACCATGCGCAGCGGGCAACCGAGGAACGCCAGCGCGCCGATGACGACAAACGCGCCAAGCACAAAGCGGATCGCGGGCGAAGAGCCGGCGCGCGCCTTGAATTCCTTGCCCGCAACGCTCATGAGGAACGCGCCGAGCACAAGACCGATGATCTCAGGACGGACATACTGCACCTTTGCCGCGCTGTGCAGGCCGCATGCGCCGGAAATATCGCGCAGGAAGCACGCGATGCAGAAGCCCATGTTCGCGGGGTTGCCGAGCGCCGTCAGGATGATCGCCGCCAGTCCCACCGCGGCGCCCGCAATGACGACGCCAAAATGTATCTTTTTCATATTTTCTGCACTCCTTCACACTCTTTTCGTTATTCTTTCGAAAAGATATTGATGAAGACAGTATAGATCGTGCGGCAAAAAATGACAAACGGATTTCCACGAACAAAGCGGCTATATCATCGTTTTTTTCGATGATACAGCCGCTCTGCTTTCTTCCTTGTCTGCCGGTCAAAGCATCCGTTCGTAAAAGCCGTCCACCTCCATCGCCTCCCGCTCGGCAAGTGCGGCGAGCGCGGCGCGGTCCTGAACCTCCGCGCGCCATGCCATGCCGCAGTCCGCCGTCAGCTCGCGCGGAACAGGGATGAGCCGCCCCGGCAGGCCCTTCGCCCGACAGAGCTTTTCCATCGCGATGGCCGCGGCTGTCGTGTGAAAGGTGATGACAAGCCATAGTTTTTTCTCTCTCATGTTGCAATCTCGCGGACGGCGCGCACGGCCTCGTCCACTTCCTCTTCCGTATTGTACCAGCCGAAGCTGAAGCGCACCGCGCCCTGCTCCTGCGTGCCGAGCGCCTCGTGCAGGCGCGGCGCACAGTGCGCGCCCGGACGGGTCGCGATGCCATAGTCCTCGGACAGGATGTCCGCAACCTCGCCCGAGTCCATGTCGCCGATGTTCAGCGCGGCGACCGCCGTGCGCTCGTGGTCAAAGTCACCGTAGAGCGTCACACCCGGGATCTCGCGCACGCCTGTGACAAAGCGGCGCAGCAGCGCCGTTTCGTGCGCGCGGATGGTCTCGATGCCGGTCTCCTGCAAAAAGTCGAGGGCGGCGTTCAGTCCCGCAATGCCGTGGCCGTTGAGCGTGCCCGCCTCAAGCCGCGTCGGCATCTGCTCTGGCTGCCCGTGCAGATAGGTCTGCACGCCCGTGCCGCCGACCTTCCACGGGCTGATGTTCACGCCCTCGCGCACGCACAGTCCGCCCGTGCCCTGCGGGCCCATCAGCGACTTGTGCCCCGTGAAGCACAGCACGTCGATGTGCATCTGCTCCATGTTGATGGGCAGCATGCCCGCGCTCTGCGAGGCGTCCACGATGAGCAAAAGGTCGTGCTCGTGCGCAAACTGCCCGATGCGCGCAAGGTCCAGCACATTGCCCGTCAGGTTCGAGGCGTGCGTGCAGACGATAGCGCGGGTCTCAGGCTGCAAGAGCCGCTCAAAATCCGCATAGTCGATGCTGCCGCGTTTGTCCGCGGGCACAAAGCTCAAACTGACGTTTTCCTCCCTCTCCAGCCGGTAGAGCGGGCGCAGGACGGAATTGTGCTCCAGGTCGGTTGAGATCACATGCTCGCCCGCGTGGATACAGCCGTGGATGGCGATGTTCAGTGCCTCGGTCGAGTTGCAGGTAAACGCCACATGGTCGGGCCGCTTGCAGCCAAAGAGCGCGGCGAGCTTGCAGCGCGTATCGTAGATGACGCGCGAGGCGGCAAGTGAGCCCTCGTGCGTGCCGCGCGCGCTGTTGCCGAAGCTTCCCATCGCCTCGGCCACCGCGTCAATGACCTGCGGCGGCTTTCGCAGCGTAGTCGCCGCATTGTCCAGATAGATCATCTGACTTTACGGACGAATGATGCGGTCCGCACCGCTCATTTTTTCGACGATGACGTACATGTTCGTCACCTCGCCGACGGCGAGCTTTTCCTTGAGATCGTAGAAGTTCAGGCACGTGCCGCAGCTCAGGATCTCCACGCCGCGCGCGGCCATGTCCTTGAGGTCTTCAAGAGACTCCGAGCCCTCGCACGTCAGCTTCACGCCGCCGTTGTAGCAGAGGATGGTGTCGGGCAGGGTCTCCTGCTGGCTCAGGGCAAAGACGAACGCCTTCATCAGCGCGCCGCCGAGCTCATCGTTGCCGCTGCCCATCCTGTCAGAGGACAGCACCACGACCGTCTTCGGCTTGCCGCAGGTGTAGCACTCGCCGCTCTGCTCCGCCACCTTGGCGTTTTCGCCCACGGTGATGGTCACGCGGTACTCGTTTTCGCCGAGCTTTTCGGTTTTGGACGTGCAGCCCCTGCTTGCGGCCAGCTTGCCGAGGTTCTGCACCGCGGTCTCGTTGTCGACCAGCGTTTCGACCGTCCCCGCACCGGAAAGCTCCTGCATCGCCTTCTGCGTCTTCACAACAGGGATGGGGCAGGCGTCGCCCATGGCATCGACTATGATCGTCATTTCTATCGCTCCTTATCGCAGGGTCTGCACCCGTTATTTCTTTCTAACTATAACAGATTCCGCGCAATGTGACACATCTATTTTTCTGTTTTCGCACCGTCGTCATTGTTTTTTTCCATGCAAGTGTCCTTCCGCATCGTTTTTTTGCATACCAGAGCCTACTGTCCGAACGGGATTGACAAAGCCCGTTCGGTTCTCTACAATAAAAGCTGTCCGCATGGACTGCATCACGAGGAAAAGGAGGTGCGCGTATGAACGACGAGCTGCGCCTGACGCAGATGACGAGCGCCGCGGGTTGAGCGGCAAAATTGGGGCCGGGTGCCCTTGCGAAAATTCTTGCTGACCTGCCGAATGTGTCAAATCCCGCGCTTTTGGTCGGCTATGACAGCAGCGACGACGCCGCCGTGTACCGCGTCTCCGACGAGGCCGCCGTCATCGAAACGGTGGATTTCTTTACCCCCATCGTGGATGATCCCTATCTCTTCGGCCAGATTGCCGCAGCGAACGCGCTGAGCGATGTGTACGCCATGGGCGGCGAGCCGAAGGTCGCAATGAACCTCCTGTGTGTACCGAGCTGCCTGCCGCAGGAAAGCGTCCGCGCCATTCTGGAGGGCGGTCACGCAAAGGCCGTCGAAGCCGGATGCGTCATCGCCGGCGGCCACACCATTCAGGACAGCGAGCCGAAGTACGGCCTGTGTGTCACAGGCTTTGTCCATCCTGACCGCATCCTCAAAAATACCGGTGCACAGCCGGGCGACGTGCTGGTGCTGACCAAGCCGCTCGGCAGCGGCGTGCTGACGACAGCCATCAAGGCTGACCTCATCTCCCCCGCCGCGCGCGACGCGGCCTACGCCCACATGGCAGCGCTCAACAAAAAGGCGGGCGAGGCCGTGCGAAACGCCAAGAACGTCCACGCCTGTACCGATGTAACGGGCTTTGGCCTGCTGGGCCACAGCTACGAGATGGCAAGCGGCAGCGGTGTCACCATCCGCCTGCACGGCGCGGCGCTCCCCCTGATGGACGAGGCGCGCGATATGGCCGAGATGGGCATCATTCCGGGCGGGGCCTACCGCAACATGGACTATGTGAAGCCGCATCTCACGGTGCTGCCCACGGCACAGCAGGCCTTCCTCGACCTCGCCGCCGACCCGCAGACCTCGGGCGGGCTTCTCGTCTCGCTCCCGCACGGGGATGCAGAGCGGCTTTTGGACGCGCTGCATACGTTCGCGCCGTGGAGCGCCATCGTCGGCGAAGTGAGCGAACCGCACGCCACCGCGCTGGAATTCGACTGATTCAAATGGATCGCAAGCAAAGCAGGAGCTGAATGCCAAGGCATTCAGCTCCTGCTTGTTATTTCATCCGTATCTTTTCCGCATCTCATTTTCGCGTCCGCAAACGCGAAATGATCTTGATCATTTTCCCAGCGGCAGAAGGTGAATTGCCGCATAGCGGCAAGAGAAACCACCCTGGGGTGAGCGCGTCGGAAAAAATCTCTCACGCAGCGCGTGTCGCCGCCCTACGGGCGGCAAGGCGCAAAGCGAAGTGCAAGTCTCCTCAAATCAGTGGCGTCGTCACTGATTTGAAGTATAGCGCACGTGCAGCAGCTCGTGGCAGCGCTCCTCGCCGTATTCGGCCATCATACGCACCACAATGGGGTTGCGCTCGGCACGCTTGAACATCGCCGCGTTATCAGACTGATGCAGGCCGTCGCCGCGCTTTTCCTTTGTTGCTCTGAGTCCGTAGGGCTGTCCCGCGCCGCCGACGCAGCCGCCCTGACAGGTCATGACCTCGATGAGATGATAGAACTTTTTCCCCTCGTCGATCTCCTTGAGCAGCTTTCTCGCGTTGGCAAGGCCGTTGACCACGGCAAGCTTCAGCTCGGTATCCCCGATGGTGACTGTCGTCTCCTTGACCGGCGCGTCGCCGCGCAGGCCGAGGATGCTGATCTCGCGCAGGGCGTTCTTGCTCTTGTCCGGCAGGCAGTGGCGCACCACCGCCTCGGCCACGCCGCCGGTCGTGCCGTAGATGACCGCCGCGCCGGAGCCGAGACCAAACGGCAGATCGGGCGATTCCAGCTCCAGCTCATTGAGCTGGATACCCGTTTCCTGCATCATGTCGATGACCTCGTGCGTGGTGAGCACCAGATCGACGTCGGGGCGGCCGTCGTGGATGAACTCGGGACGCGCCGCCTCCATCTTTTTCGCCGTGCAGGGCATGATGGCGATGTGGTAGGTCGTGCGGCCGTCCTGCGCGTCCTTTTCCGCGTACTTGTCTCGGAAGATCGCGCCCACCATCTCCATCGGCGACTTGCAGGTGGAGATATTCCTGAGGTACTTGGGGTTCTCATTCTCGAGATACTTCACCCACGCGGGGCAGCAGGAGGTAAACATCGGGAACGGGCCTCCGTTTTTCAGCCGCTCCAGAAATTCCTCGGACTCGGCGATGGTCGTAAAGTCCGCGCCGAAGGTCGTATCGTACACCTCGTCCACGCCCATGAGCTTGAGCGCCGTGACAAGCTTGTCAAGCACATTTTCGCCCGCGGGGATGCCGAAGGCCTCGCCCACGGCCACGCGCACAGCGGGCGCGATCTGGATGACAACGCGCTTTTGGGGGTCATGGATGGCGCGCCACGCCTCGCCGATCTGGTTCTTTACCGTGATCGCGCCGGTGGGGCAGACTGCCGCGCACTGTCCGCAGCTGACGCACTTCGTCTGCGCCAGCTTGCGGTCAAACGCAGGCATGACCTGCGCGCTGCTGCCGCGGTACGCAAAATTCAAAATGCCCATGCCCTGCATTTCCTCGCACACGCGCACGCAGTCGCCGCAGAGGATGCACTTGTTCGGGTCGCGCAGCACGGCGGGCGAGGTATTGTCGATCGCAAAATGCTCGCGGGTATCTTCAAAGCGGATGCGGCGCACGCCGAACTGCTGCGCCAGCGCCTGCAGGTGGCAGTGGCCGCTCTTTTCGCAGGTGGTGCAGTTGCAGTTATGCGAGGCAAGCAGAAGCTCCAGGATCACGCGGCGATGCTTTAACAGCCGCGCACTGTTCGTGCGGATGCGCATGCCGTTGCGCGGCTCCATTGAGCAGCTCGCGTCGATCTTGCCGGTTTCCTCATTTTCCACCACGCACATGCGGCACGCGCCGTAAACGGAGAGGTCGGAGTAGTAGCAGAATGTCGGCATTTCGATGCCGGCCTTGCGGATCACGGAGAGCACGTTCTTCTCGCCGTCGAAGCTGACGCGCTGCCCGTCGATAATCATCATTCCCTTTGCCATAACTCTCAACCCTCCTCTTCAATGGCGTCGATCGCGCCGAACGGGCACGCGCCCCAGCACGCGCCGCAGTGGATGCACTTGTCGTTGTCGATGACGTGCGGCATGCGGATCTCGCCGGAGATGGCCTCCATCGGGCAGTTGCGCTTACACTTGCCGCAGCCCTTGCACAGCTCGGGCTTGATGACAAGGCGGCGCTTGCGGCCGTTGCAGATCGGGCAGTGGTGATCGACCACATGTGCAAGGTATTCCTTGCGGAAGTATTTGAGCGTGCTCACCACCGGGTTGCACGCCGCCTGGCCGAGACCGCACAGCGCCGTCTCGGTGATGGTGCGGGAAAGCTCTTCAAGCAGGTCAAGATCCTCAAGGCTACCCTCATTGTTCACGATGCGCGTGAGGATCTCCAGCATCCGCTTCGTGCCCTCGCGGCAGGGAACGCACTTGCCGCAGCTCTCATTCTGCGTAAAGCTCATGAAAAAGCGCGCCGTCTCCACCATGCAGGTGCCCTCGTCCATGACAACGAGACCGCCCGAGCCGATGATCGCGCCGACCTTCTTGAGCGAGTCGAAGTCCAGCGGCAGGTCAAGGTGCTCCTCGGTCAGGCAGCCGCCTGCGGGGCCGCCGATCTGCACCGCCTTGAATTTCTTGCCGTCCTTGATGCCCCCGCCGATATCGAAGATGATCTCGCGCAGCGTCGCGCCCATCGGCACCTCGATCAATCCCGTGTTGACCACATTGCCCGTCAGGGCGAAGGCCTTCGTGCCGGGGCTTTTCTCCGTGCCGATACCATGGAACCACGCGCTGCCGCGCAGAATGATCTGCGGAACGTTGGCGTAGGTCTCCACGTTATTGAGCACCGTTGGGCGTGCCCACAGGCCCTGCTCCACCGTGCGCGGCGGCTTGACGCGCGGCATACCGCGCTTGCCCTCGATGGAAGCCGTCAGCGCGCTGCCCTCGCCGCAGACAAAGGCGCCCGCGCCGCGGTTGATATGCAGGCGGAAGGAAAAGTCCGTACCCAGAATGTTATCGCCGAGCAGACCCAGCTCCTCGTCCTTCGCGATGGCAATGCGCAGGCGCTCAACGGCCAGCGGATACTCCGCACGGACATAGATGTAGCCCTCGTCGCTGCCGGCGGCGAGCGCGGCGATCATCATGCCCTCAATGACCGAATGGGGATTGCCCTCCATGATGGACCGGTCCATGAACGCGCCGGGGTCGCCCTCGTCGCCGTTGCAGACCACATACTTTTTGCCCTTGGGCTGGCGGCGGACGCTGTCCCACTTTCTGCCCGCGGGGAAGCCCGCGCCGCCGCGGCCGCGCAGGCCGGAATCGAGGATCTCGCGGCAGATGTCCTCATCGGACATCTCAAAGAGCGCCTTTTCAAAGGCGGCGTAGCCGTCGTGGGCAAGATATTCGTCGATATCCTCGGCATCCGTCGTGCCGCAGTTCTCCAGCACCACGCGCTGCTGCTTGGCGTAAAAGGGGATCTCATTGTGCCCCACATACTTTACGCCGTTCAACTCATAAAGGAGCCGGTCGATGACCTCGCCGCCGAGGATCGTCTTTTCGATGATCTCGTCGCAGTCCCCCAGCTTCACATGCGTGTAGAGGATGCCCTCCGGCTCGATCTCCAGCAGCGGCCCCATCTCGCAGAAGCCATGGCAGCCGCTCTTTTTGAAGTGGATGGCGTCGCTGCCATCCTCATGGCGCAGCGCGACGCGCGTCTTCAGCCCGCGTTTTTCGCACTCCGCCTTCAAATAGTCGTAGATCTTCAGCGAGCCGCCGGCGATGCAGCCCGTGCCCGCGCAGACGAGGATCTCCCGCCGGTCCGCCGCAAGCATCTCCTTGGCCTGCACGCGCAGCGCGTTCAGTTTCTCTCTTGTCAGCTCAGCCATTCTGCGCGCCCTCCTTTGCCCGAATGTCCTCAAGCAGTGCCAGCGCTGTTTCGGGATCCATCTTCGCATGCACCTCGCCGTCGATCGTCATGACCGGCGCAAGGCCGCACGCGCCGAGGCACGCCACCGTCTCAAGCGTAAACATCCCGTCGTCCGAGGTTTTTTTCTTGCCGGAAAGGCCCAGATACTCATACACCGCATCGTAGATCGGGCCGGATTTGCGCACATGGCACGCCGTACCCGCGCAGACCTTGATGATGTGTCTGCCCTTGGCCTCGAGTGAAAAATTCTCGTAAAACGTCGCCACGCTGTACACGCGGGATACGCTGATATCCAGCGTGTCGGCGATCTGTATCAGGTTCGCTTCGCTCAGGTAGTTGTACTCTGCCTGCACATCCTGCAAGATCGCAATGAGATTTGCCGCATTGCTCCCATGCGAGGCTATGATGCTCAGGACTTTTTCTGTATCAGGTCTCATAGTCTCCCTCCTAATAGCCTGTCTGTCCGCGATTATACCTTATTTTTTTAGGCATTTTCAACACATTGTTAAAAAATGCCGATAGATAATTCCTATGTATGCAGCGCATCTTTCATTTTTCAATAACTACCCCGCAAAAAGCGCGCTTACAGACGCAAAGAGCGCCCGCCTTGCGGCGGCCGCTCTGCTATTTTGCAATATTTCCGTCCTACTGCGCGCCCTTCGGCATGCGTTCTTTGACCGCTCTGCCGGTCGGCGTGGCGGCAAGGCCTCCGAGCGCCGTCTCGCGGAACTCCACCGGCATGCGCCGCCCGACCTCGCCCATCGCGTCGATGACCTCATCGACGGGGATGCGGCTCTCGATGCCCGCAAGCGCCATATCCGCCGCCGAGATCGCGTTCACCGCACCCACGACGTTGCGCTTCACGCACGGCACCTCCACAAGGCCCGCCACGGGATCGCACACAAGGCCCATCAGGTTTTTGAGCGCCATTGCGACCGCGTGGCCGATCTGCTCGTTCGTGCCGCCGCGCAGCGACACGAGCGCGCCCGCCGCCATGGCCGACGCTGCGCCGATCTCCGCCTGACAGCCGCCCGCCGCGCCGGAGATGCTCGCACGGTAGGCGATCACCGCCCCGATGCCCGAGGCGACATACAGCGCCTCGAGCAGCTGGTGCTGCGTAAAATTTTCCCGCTGGCACAGCGGCAGCAGCACCGCCGGCATCACGCCGCACGACCCCGCCGTCGGCGATGCCACGATGCGCCTCATGCAGGCGTTCGACTCTGCCATGGACAGCGCCTGCACGATCACCTCATCCAGAAATTCTCCTCCGATGCTCTCTCCGCGCCGCGCGTAGAGCCGCATTTTCAGCCCATCGCCGCCGACCAGCCCGCTCACGCTGCGCTGCGTGCCGGTGTAGGAGTCTGCCGCGTCCTGAATGGCCTGCCATGTCGTGAGCATCTTCGCCATTGATGCCTGACGGCTCACCTGCCGCTGCTCCATATCATAGCGCAGTACGACCTCCCAGAACGGCAGCTGCAGCTGCTCGCTCTGCTCAAAGATCTGCTTCATCGAATCCAGAACCATCGTCATCGTCCTCCTTGTCGTAGTAGGTCACGCTCAGGATACCCGGAAGCTGGGCGAAGAATTCCACCTGATTGGGCTTGATCTGCTGGTCGGTCTCAATGACCATCAGCGCATCGCCTCCGCGGCGGTGGCGGTTCACGCTCATATTTGCCACGTTGATACGCAGCTGGCTTAAGATCGACGTGATGGCCGCGACCGAGCCGTGCTCGTCCTGGTTGCGCACGATCAGCGTGTTGCTCTCGCCGGTAAAATGTACGGACACACCGTCGATTCCGTTGACCACGATCGCGCCGCCGCCGACGGAGGACGCCTGCAGCTGCAGTCTCTTTCCGCTCACGCCAATCAGGTCGAGCAGCGCGGTATTCGGGTGCGCGTCGCGCAGCTCCACCGTGTAAAACGAGTGGCGCAGCCCCGCTTTTCTCGCCTCCTCATAGGCGTTGGGAATGCGCAGGTCGTCCGGCTTCATACCAAGCAGGCCCGCCAGCAGCGCGCGGTCCGTCCCGTGGCCGAAGCCCGTCTCGGCAAACGAGCCGTGCAGGCCGATCTTCGCCTCCGCGACCTCCTCTCCCAGCAGCGTGCGTCCCATAGCGCCGATGCGCGCCGCGCCCGCCGTGTGTGAGCTGGACGGTCCGATCATCACCGGCCCCATCATGTCAAAAATGTCGATCATTGTTCCCCAGATCCTTTCCATGGATGCTTTTCAGCGCCAGCATACCACAGCCCCGCGCAAAAAGCGAGCAAAATCGCCGCCGGACGGATGCGATCATTCGATCATATCGTTCGGTTTCTTTTATAAAAAGCCTGGCAGGCTCTCATCTCTCTTTTTCTGCCCCACCCATTGATATCAATTCTTTTCTTGATGCTCAAGGCGATAGACCTCCAGTCCATCGCGGCTCGCGCAGGGGATGAATCCCTTTTTCCGTGCGATATGCTTCGTTACCCTCTGCTCCGGAACGCACTCGATCACCGCGTCCTTCCCCTCCTGTCCGGCCTTGGCCGTCAGACGATCCGTCAGGGCGCATGCAAGCCCCTGCCCCCAGTATTCCGGCAGAAGCACCCATCCGATCTCTACGCTCCTTTCGTCGTATGCGTGATAGATCACATAGCCGACGAAGCTGCCGTCCTTCTCGGCGGCATACACCAGCGGCTGCTCCGACAAGCCCGCCCGACGCAGAAAGTCTTCCGTCTTTTCCCGGTCGAACGGCGTCTCCAGATACCGCATGACCGCAGGGTCAGACAGCAGTCTGTGCAGCGCGCCGGCATCGCTCTCCTTCATGGCCCGGATCGTTATCTCCATGTCTCCTCCGTCGTCTCGCATCCTATTTTGGCAAAAGGCACGGCGGATCATCCGCCGTGCCTTCGTTACGTCATAGGCAATGGGTCACACGCGCTTCCACTTTGCGCCGCCGGGCATGTCGGTCACTTCGACGCCCTGCGCCTTGAGCTCGTCGCGGATGCGGTCAGCCTCGGCAAAGTTCTTCGCCTTCTTGGCCTCCGCGCGCTGGCGGATCAGGCTCTCGATCCCCTCGTCCGCCGCGCCGTCCTCGGAGACGACCGTAAAGCCGCCCGCGCTCTGCTGAGCCGCGGCTTTTTCCTGCTTCTCGCGCTCAGCTTCGGCCTTCTTGAGGAGGTCGAGGCTCAGCACCGTGTCGTAGTCGCCGATGATGGCGAGCTTCGTCGCGCCCGTGGTCTTGGCCTTGAGCACGTCGTAGAGCGCGGTCACGCCCATGGCGGTGTTGAGGTCGTTGTCCATTTCCTTCATGAACTTTGCGCGGTACTCGGCGCGCACGGCCTCGTCCACGCCGCCCTCGTCCTTGATGTTCGCGATCTTCGCGATGAGCTTGTTGTACGCGGCGACCGCATTGTCAAGGTTTTCCCACGTGAAGACAAGACTCTTGCGGTAGTGGCTCTGTAGGCAGAAGAAGCGGTACGCCAGCGGGTCATAGCCCTTTTCCTCAAGCAGCGAGACCGTCAAAAATTCGCCCTTGGATTTGGACATCTTGCCGTGCGAGGTGTTGAGATGCGCCACGTGGCACCACTGGAGGCACCAGGGGTGACCGAGGTAGCTCTCGCTCTGCGCGATCTCGTTCGTGTGGTGCGGGAAGGCGTTGTCCACGCCGCCGCAGTGCAGGTCGAGGTATTCGCCGTTGTACTTCATCGAAATGCCGGAGCACTCGATATGCCAGCCCGGATAGCCGACGCCCCAGGGGGAATCCCACTTGAGCGCCTGATCCTCGAACTTGGACTTGGTGAACCAGAGAACGAAGTCATTCTTGTTCTTCTTGTTCTCGTCCTCCTCCACGCCCTCGCGCACGCCGACGGCGAGGTCTTCCTCGTTGTGGTCGTTGAAGATATAGTAGCGCTCGAGCTTGCTCGTATCGAAGTACACATTGCCGCCGGCGATATAGGCATAGCCGGTGTCGAGCAGCTTCGTGATGATCTTGATATAATCGTCGATCAGGCCCGTTGCGGGCTGGACGACGTCGGGGCGCTTGATGTTGAGCTTCTTGCAGTCGGCGAAGAACGCGTCGGTGTAGAACTTGGCGATCTCCATGACGGTCTTGTGCTCGCGCTTAGCGCCCTTGACCATCTTATCCTCGCCCTCGTCGGCGTCGCTCGTCAGGTGGCCGACGTCGGTGATGTTCATGACGCGGTTCACGCTGTAGCCCGAAAAGCGCAGGTACTTTTCCAGCACGTCCTCCATGATGTAGGAGCGCAGGTTGCCGATGTGGGCAAAGTGGTACACGGTCGGGCCGCAGGTGTACATCTCCACATGGCCGGGCGTATGGGTCTTGAATTCTTCCTTTTTGTGGGTTGCGGAATTGTATAAATACATGATAGATCTCCTTTGAGAAGATGAAATGACAGATTTAGTCCGCGTCCTTGAACACGTCAAGATTTTTTGCAAAATACTCGATGCCGGAGTACACGGTCGTTCCGACGATCACAGCGATGCATGCAATATTCAGGATATTGCTGCTGAACACCAGCATCAGGCACAAACACACCATGGTCGAGGCCGTCTTGATCTTGCCCGACCACGCGGCCGCGATGACGCGCCCCTGCTCCACGGCGACAAGCCGCATGCCGGAGACGGCAAACTCGCGCAGCAGCACGACGGCAAGGCACCAGCCGGGCATCTGCCCGCATTCGACAAAGTAGCACATCGCCGCCATGACGAGCATCTTGTCCGCCAGCGGGTCCATGAACTTGCCGAAATTTGTGATCTGGTTATAGTGGCGGGCGATGTAGCCATCGGCAAAGTCCGTCAGGCACGCGGCAATGAAAATGCCGAGCGCCCACCATCTCGCGCCCGCAAAATCCCAATACAGCACCACTAAAAACACAGGGATCAGCGCGATGCGCAGGATCGTCAGCTTATTTGCAGTTGTCATTGTCTCTCTTTCCTCCTGCCTTGCAGGGCTTGATGTTTATTCGGCTTCTTCGCCGGTCAGTTCGCCGTCCATCGTGCCGGTCAGGCGGACGTTCACGAACTCACCCGCCATTATATCACGGTTTGCCGAAAAGTAAATCTTTCCGTCAATATCCACGGATTCGGCATAGCTGCGCCCGACAAAAGACTGTGCCTCTTCGCTCCAGCCCTCGCAGAGCACCTCGCGCACGTCGCCGAGCACGGATTCGTTGTACGCATCGATGATCCCGCTCTGCACGTCCACCAGCAGCTCCGCGCGGCGTTGGGCCTCCTCCGTCGGGACGTGCTCCATCTTCGCGGCCTTCGTCCCCTCCTCGGGCGAGAATGGGAACACGCCCGCGCGCTCGATCTTCTCCTCGCGCAGAAACTCGCACAGCTCTTCGAACTCCTTCTCCCCCTCGCCGGGCAGGCCCGCGATGATGGACGTGCGCAGCACAAGGTTCGGAACGCGCGCACGCAGCGTGTGGAACATCGCGTGGATGCTCTCATGCGTGTCGCGGCGGTTCATCGCCTTCAAAATGCCGTCGTTGCAGTGCTGGATGGGGATATCGAGGTAGGGCACGATCTTTTGTTCCCGTGCGATCGTGTCGATCAGCTCGTCCGTGATCTCGTCTGGATAAAGGTAGTGCAGCCGGATCCAGTGAAAATCCAGCTTGCACAGCTCACGCAGGAGCGTGGACAGCTGGTGCTCGCCGTTTAAGTCCGTGCCGTAGCGCGTGATGTCCTGCGCGATGACGATCAGCTCCTTCACGCCTGCGGACGCAAGCTCGCTCGCCTCGTCCAGAAGCTCATTCATCGGGCGGCTGCGGTAGCGGCCGCGCAGACGCGGGATGACACAGTAGGCGCAGCAGTTGTCGCAGCCCTCGGCAATACGCAGATACGCATACCACGGCGGCGTGGACAAAATGCGCGCGCCGCCCTGCGCGCAGTTCTGAATATCGCCCATGTAGCAGGGGCGCAGGCCGCCGGG
The DNA here is from genome assembly GCA_934597535.1 of uncultured Oscillospiraceae bacterium. Lineage (GTDB taxonomy): Bacteria > Bacillota > Clostridia > Oscillospirales > Oscillospiraceae > Hominicoprocola. The sequence continues at coordinate 15,473 of CAKTRT010000001.1, forward strand.
CGACATGACCTCGTCGATGGCACGGGCGATCTCGCCGTAGCTGCCGGTGCCGAGCACCGCGTCCACCTCAGGCAGCTCATGGAGCACATCGTCCTTGTAGCGCTGCGCCATGCAGCCCGTGACGATGATCTTTTTGAGCTTGCCCTCCTGCTTGAGCTCCGCCATCTCCAGAATATTGTCGATAGCCTCCTCGCAGGCAGAGGCCAGAAAGCCGCAGGTGTTGACCACGGCCACATCCGCCCCCTCGGGCGAGAGGACGACGTTGTGCCCCGCGTACTGCACCGTGGCCATCATCTGCTCGCAGTTGACCTGGTTTTTGGCGCAGCCCAGGGAAATGAAGGAAACGTTATAGGGCATAGAACCCCTCCTGATCGCAAACTAATTGTAGAAATATAGCAAGCAACTACTCTTCGTAATCGAATTCCGTTGCATTTTCGCTGATCTGGGCGAGCGCCGCGCGCACATCGCGCCACGCGAAGCCCCGCCGCAGCAGCATGTCGGACAGGCGTTTGCGCCCCTTTTCGTCGAGCGCGCGGCCTTTTGTCTTCTGCGCGATCACGCGCGTGATCGTCTCCTGCGCGTCGGGCGACTGCGACAGCGCGTCCTCCCACAGCTCGCGCGGCACGCCGCGCCGGTAAAGCTCGTCGCGGATCTTCGCTTCGCCGTAGCCCATGCCGCCATAATGCCGCACGAGCATTGAAGCATAGTCCGCGTCGTTGAGCGCGCCGATCTCCTCGAGCCAGTCGCACGCCGATTCTGCATCAGCCTCGACCGCGCCCTTTTCCCTGAGCTTTTTCGAAAGCTCTTTCCTCGACAGCGGACGGGACGAGATCATGTTCGCCGCACGCACGCGCGTTTCGCTCCGCGCGCCGGACTGCTGCAATTCTACCACAGTCCTATCGTCAATGTCCAGCCCTATACATAAACCGAAACGCAGAAGCTCGCTCTCCGTGACCCGGAGGAGGTCTCCCCCCTCCAGATACACGAGAACGCGCTCCTGCTGATGCTTCGATCGTTCGATCTTCTCAATCTTCATCCTTGAAGTCGTCGGCGCTGACGTCCACGGCGCGGCCCGCGGCCTTCGCCGCCACGCGGGACTGCCCCGTCATCAGCTTGTCGAAGTTGCGGCGGATCTCCGCCTCGAGATTGTCGGCGATCTCCGGATTGCTCTTCAGATACTGTTTGGCTGCGTCGCGCCCCTGTCCAATGCGCGTTTCGCCCATCGAGTACCACGAGCCGCTCTTCTGCACAAGCCCCAGCTTGACGCCGAGGTCGATCAGCTCGCCAACGAGCGAAATGCCCTCGCCGTACATGATATCAAACTCCGCCTCGCGGAACGGCGGCGCCATCTTGTTCTTCACGACCTTGGCGCGCGTACGGCTGCCGATGATCTCGCTGCCGTTTTTCAGTGCCTCGATGCGGCGCACGTCGATGCGCACGCTCGAATAGAACTTGAGCGCGCGGCCGCCGGTCGTGACCTCGGGGTTGCCGTACATGACGCCGACCTTTTCGCGCAGCTGGTTGATGAAGATGACGATCGTGTTCGTCTTTCCGACCGCGCCGGTCAGCTTGCGCAGCGCCTGGGACATGAGGCGTGCGTGCAGGCCGACGAAGCTGTCGCCCATCTCGCCCTCGATCTCCGCGCGCGGCACGAGCGCCGCAACGGAGTCCACCACGATCACATCGATCGCGCCGGAGCGCACCAGCGCCTCGGTGATCTCAAGCGCCTGCTCGCCGGTGTCCGGTTGGGAGACGAGCATATCCTCGACCTTGACGCCAAGCGCACGGGCATAGGTGATGTCGAGTGCGTGCTCGGCGTCGATAAACGCGACCTCGCCGCCCGCCTTCTGCGCCTGCGCGAGCACGTGCAGCGCCAGCGTCGTCTTACCGGAGGACTCGGGGCCGTAGATCTCGATGATCCTGCCCTTGGGCAGCCCCCCGATGCCGAGCGCCAGATCGAGCGCCAGCGACCCCGTGGAAACGGACTCCACATTGCTCGCGCTGTTGTCGCCAAAACGCATGATCGCGCCCTTGCCGTAGGTGCGCTCGATCTGCTGCATCGCGGTCTCGATCGCCCGCTTCTTGTCGTCCGCCATCGCGGCGGCCGCCTTGGTCTGAGACTTTTCTGCCATGTTCACTTTCCTCCCGAAGCTTTATGTTAACTGTAATCGCTTTTCAGATATGGTCGCACCGCGTGCCAAACACCACGCGCGGGATATTATTGAGATCTTTTACGACCTGAATGTCGCCAAAGCCGCCCGAGCGCATGACGCGCAGCACACTGTCCGCCTGCCCGATGCCGACCTCAAAAAAGAGCATCCCGTTTTCGCGCAGCGTATCGCGCCACTTCTCACAGATCACGCGGTAAAAGTCCAGTCCGTCCTCCCCGCCGTCGAGCGCAAGGCGCGGCTCGTGCTCGCGCACGGAGGGGTCGAGCATGTCCACATCGCGCGAGGGAATGTACGGCGGATTGCTGACGATAAAATCAAACTCGCCGAGCGACCGCGAGGGTTTTTCGCGCGCGTCGAGCTTCATGCTCGTCACGCGCCCTGTGAGACTGCTGCGGCGGATGTTCTGGCGGCAGACCTTGAGCGCCTCGTCGTCCAGCTCGCCGAGCAGCACACGGGCGCGCGGCAGATTGGCCGCAGCGGCAAGCCCGATGCAGCCGCTGCCCGCGCAGAGATCGAGGATGCGGCAGCTCTCCAGCATCCGCGCCGCGTCGATCAGCTTCGTCACCAGCACCTCCGTGTCAGGCCGCGGAATGAGCACGGCAGGCGAAATATCGAGCGGCAGGCCATAAAACTCCCACTCGCCGATCAGGTACGCCACCGGCTCGCCGGACAGGTGCCGCTGCACAAGCCTGCGCGCCGCGCTCTCTACCTCGGGCGGCGCGTAGAGCAAGCTGTCGCGCACCAGCTCCTCGCGCGTTTTGCCCGCCGCAGAGCATACCAGCTCGCGCGCCGACTGCGTTGCCTCCTCATCGCCCGCGCGTCTCAGCTCCGTGCGCAGGTCAAGGTAAAGGTTGTTGTATGTAATGGCCATCTTACCACGTGTCCTTGCCTTTCTCCTCGGGGATCACCAGCTCAAGCGCGCGGATGGCAACCTCAAGCATGCTGTCGTCCGGCTCGTTGGTGGTAAAATTCTGAAGCCAGAGCCCCGGCTTCGCCAGAAAATTCGTCACCGGGTTGTCATGTCCGCCGACGTAGCGGTTGAACTCATATGTCACGCCGATGATAGGCACGAGCAGCAGCAGATGCAGTCCCATGCGCACCCACATGTTGCGCCAGTCCACAAAGCTGAACACCACGCTGGATACGAGGATGGACACCACCACGACCACAAAAAGGAAGCTCGTGCCGCAGCGCGGATGGTGGCGCGGCTGGATGCGGCAGTTCTCCACCGTCAGCGGCAGGCCCGCCTCATAGCAGAAAATGGTCTTGTGCTCCGCGCCATGGTACTGGAACACGCGGTAAATATCCTTTTGCTTTGAACACAGCAGCAGATATCCGAAAAAGATCAGCAACTTGATGACGGATTCGATCAGATTGTGTACCGCCGCGCTTTTGATGAACGGGTCGATAAAGCCGGCAAGGAAGGTCGGCAGCAGGAAAAAGAGCAGGATCGTCAGCCCCAGTGACAGCACGACCGCCAGCGCCGTGACGAATTTCTGCATTTTCTCATTGCCGAGCTTTTTTTCGAGCCACTTGTCGAACTTGCTCGGCTCGGCCGGGTCGTCATCGGGGAAATAGTCCGCCGAGAACATCAGCGCCTTGACGCCCTTGACCATGGAATCGACGAACGTGACCGCGCCGCGGATGATGGGCAGGCCCAGAATGGGATATTTGTCGCGCACAAGCGTCAGCTCCTCGACCTTCTCGACAAGCCCGTCCGGCGAGCGGACGACGATGGCCTGCTTGCCCGGGCCGCGCATCAGAATGCCTTCGATCAGAGCCTGTCCGCCGATGCTGGTGCGGAATTTCGGTTTGGGGGTGGTTTCATTTGCCATGGGGGTTCTCCTTTTTCTGTGGATAGTATAACACATCTTTTGCTAAAATACAACAGTTGTTCTATTTTTAATTTATTTTCAGCGGAATGGCGATGGTCACCACCGCTCCGCCGCCGTCTGCGTTGGCGATGTCGAATGTGCCGCCGTGCAAACGCACGATCTCATCGCACACGGCAAGGCCGATGCCGCTGCCGCGCGCCTTGGACGAGCCCTTGTAAAACTTCTGCTTGACGAACGGCAGCTCCGCCTCGGGGATTCCAGGGCCGTAGTCGCGCACGCGGATGACAAAGCTCCCATCCTCCTGTGCGGCGCTCACGTCGATGCGCTTGCCGCTGCCGCCGTGCTTGGCGGCATTGTCCAGCACGTTGCAGAAGACCTGCTTCATCCGCTCGCTGTCCGCCGCAACGGGGGGCACGTCCTCATCAGGCCCCTTGTAGCTCACCTCGATCCCCTCCTGCCGGAACAGCTCAAAATAGGTGTACACTGCATCCTCCAGCTCGCCAGCAAGATCCACGCTCTCCACACGCAGCGTAAAGCGCCCATCCTGCATCTTGGTGAATTCCAGCAGTTCCTCTACCATCGTCGTCAGCCGGCGCGACTCCTTCAGGATGATGCCGAGACCGCGCTTCGTCTGCTCGATGTTCGCGCCGGGGTCGGCAGAAAGCGTCTCCGCCCAGCCGCTGATGGCGGTGAGCGGCGTGCGCAGCTCGTGGGAGACCGAGGAGATAAATTCCTGCTGGATCTTCTCCGCCTGACTGATCTTGAGCGACATGTCGTTGATGTTGTCCACCAGCTCGCCCAGCTCGTCTCGGTAGCGGTTCTCGATCAGGATGCCATAGCTGCCGCCCGAGATGCGCCGCGCCGCGTCGCTCACGACCGCAACAGGCTCGACGACATTGTTGATAAAAATGGCGTTCGACGCGGCGATCAGCGCCACGCAGGCCAGCGCGATGGCCGAGGCGATGAGCGAGTCGATCAGCACGCGGTGCTGCGCCTCGCGCAGCGAGGTCACGTACCGCAGCACCCCGATGACGCGGGAATTGAAATACAGCGGGTAGGAGATCGAAAGGATGTCCTCCCCCGTCTGCGGATCGCGCCCCTGAAAAAACTTTGTCTCGCCGGACACGGCAGCGGCAATATCGTCCGTACCGGGTGAGGTGCCGGCCGTCAGCCCGTAGGACGAGACCTGCACGCGCCCGTTGGTGTTGATGAATTGCAGCTCGATCGTGTCCTTCTCCTCAAAGGTCTCCGCCGAGTAGGACGCCAGACGGTAATACTCGCTGTAGCTCTTTACGCCGTAGCCCGCAAAGGTCTCGGCGGCGATGCGGGCGCGGCTTTCGAGGCCCGTGCGCATCGCGTTGTAGTAATACTCCTGCACGCCCACAGTAAAAAGCGTCACCGCCAGCACGAGCAGCAGCAGGATCGGCAGCGCCGCCGAAAGCAGCCAGCGCTGGCGCAGGCCGCGGATATGCAGCGCCGCGGAAAGTCCCTTTTTTGTCTCCGGCACGCAGCATTCCTCCTTCCGCGCCGTGCTTTATCCGTTGCCGTTCACACCGTCCACTTATAGCCGAAGCCCCAGACCGTTGAAATGTATTTCGGCTCCTGCGCGTCATCCTCGATCTTCAGACGCAGGCGCCGGACGTTCACATCCACGATCTTCAGCTCGCCGAAATAGCCCTTGCCCCACACCGCGTCAAGGATCTCCTCGCGCCCGAGGGCCTTGCCCCGATTTTCCATAAAGAGCTTTACAATAGAATATTCCAGCTGCGTCAGCTTCACCCGCTCGCCGTTTTTCTCCAGCGTCCGGTTGCTCAGGTTCAGCAGGAACGGCGGCTGATACAGCTCTCCCGTGCGCTGCGGGGCGCTCTCGCCTGTGCGGCGCAGCAGCGCATCCACGCGCGCAGTCAGCTCGGCGGGGGAAAAGGGCTTGGTCACGTAATCGTCCGCGCCGGTCATCAGCCCCGTCACCTTGTCCATCTCCTGCGCTCTCGCCGTCAGCATGATCACGCCGATCTGCGCATTCGTTGCGCGGATGCGGCGGCAGACCTCAAAGCCGTCGATGTCCGGCAGCATGATGTCCAGCAGGCATACGCGCGTATCGGGATTGTCCTGCAATTTCCGCAGCGCTTCTTCGCCGCGCTCGGCCTCCACGACCTCGTAGCCCGCGCGCTGCAGATTGATCACGATAAAGCTGCGGATGCTGGCCTCGTCTTCCAGCACCAGTACCTTTTTCATTTCACTTCCCCCTCTCAGTTATCGCCCGTGGTCCATTCGGCCACGATGAGCGAAAAGCGGTCGCGCAGCGACGTTTCATCCAGCGCCGCGCCCCATGCCTTGCCCAGCTCGGCAGCATAGGTCGCCTCCACCTGCCGCGCAAGCGTAAAGCGCCCGTCGGCGCTCGCCAGTTCCTCGCGCGCCTCGCCTGTAAAGCGGTAGACCGTCAGCAGCCTTTCCACCGTACCGCTCTCATCTATGCGGTAAAAGCTCACGCTCGTTTCCTCCGTGCCGGCCGAGCGCTCGGCGGCAAGCGAAGAGATCTCCCACTCCTCCGGCAGCGTCAGGCTCCAGCCGTCCGGCACATCGTGGAAGCAGCTGCACACATCGTTCGTCTCTCCCTCGGCGCTGTACTGCCGCCAGACGGCGCAGTACAGTGCGCTGTGCTCTTCATCAAGGTTCCGCAGCGCGCGCGAATCCGGCGCCTCGGTCACGCCGTCGTTGTTCGCATCGCATGGATAGAGCCCAAGGAAGGCCGACGCGGCGGGGATCTGGTTGCCGTCGGGACCGAGAGCGACGTTCTGCAGCCGCCCGTTCCGCAGTGCGAGCACATCCGTCACCGTCATATTGTCCGCCGTCACGCCCGTAACGAACAGCGCGCCCTCTCCGCCGGTAAGCGTCCCGGCCGAGAGCCGGCTCAGCTCCGCCACAGCCATCGACAGCCGCAGCGAGGACTGCACACGCAGCGTCTGCCCGTCCCAGCCGTACAGATCGACACACGCAGCGCTTTCCGCGTTGCTGTAGATGATGAGCAGCTCCTGCTTGCCGTCGCCGTCAAGGTCGAGATTGGCATAACGGGAGTAGCCTGTGACGAGCAGCGCCTCCGGCGTGCCGCGCCGGAGCGGGTAGACCGCAAACCCCTGCACATCCAAGCTGCTTTTGTAGCCCACAAGCAGCTCGCGCCGCCCATCGCCGTCCAGATCGGCGTAATTGATGCTGTAAATGGAAGCGGAAGTGCCCTCAATGACGGCATACTGCTCATAGCTGTCGCCGTCCGCCTTGAAGATATAGATCTTCACCGGCTTTTCATCACTTGTCTTGCGGAAGAAGGCGACCGCCTCTTCGCTGCCATCGCCGTCCAGATCGACCATCTGCACGCTCTGCAAATTGCTGCCCGAGGTCGGCGCGGCATATTCCGCGCCGTTCGACAGCAGGGCGTCGATCTGTTTTTCCAGCGATTCATACTCTCCTGCAAGCTTCGGCAGGCGGTAGAGCGAGGTCTCCGGCGTTGTGAACATACAGCCGGTGAGCACCAGCGCAAGCGCGCTGCCCGCCAGCATCGCCAAAAGCTTTTTCATGCATCCGCCCCCTCTCGCCTCTTTCGATAATCGTTCTAAGATATCATAGCACAGCGCCGCACAAAAAGGTAGTCCTTTCTGTAAATTCTTCCGCTGCGTTTCCCGTTTTCCGCCCGCAAGCGGCGGCCGCTCCTGACCGCAATTCCCAATGCCGCGCGCGTCAGGGCTGCGCCGCTCGTCCCACCGCAGCGAATGCGCGGCGGCGGGCTGTGATTTGAAAACCGAAACGAGAGGGAAAGACGACGTCTTTCCCTCTCGTTTCAGCTTGTTTACAGCATCTTGTAAAGCACCGTGGCGATCTGTGCGCGCGTCATCGGCGCGTCGGGGCAGAAGCGCCCGTCGCCCATGCCAGAGAGAATGCCCATCGCACACAGCGTGCTCACATACTCCGCCGACCACGACTGGATGCTCGCCTTATCGGTAAAGGTCAGCGCGGGCGAGGCATAGCCCTTTTCAAGGAGACGACCCAGCATCGTCACGACCTCCTGCCGGCTGACGTTTGCCTTGGGGTTAAAGTAGAGCCTGCCGGACTTGTCGGCGCTGCCCTGGATCACGCCGAGGGCGTACATCGCTCTGGCTCCGCTCATCGCCCAGGAGTCGATCTTATCCGCATCGGCAAAGGGCAGCGTCACGCCGCTGTAGTCCTGCGAGGGCGCAAGATAGCGCTCAAGCAGCACGGCAAATTCCTGGCGAGTGATGTTCGTCTCCGGCTCGAACCTCCCGCTGCCCGAACCGTTGGTAATGCCGCTGCGGCTGAGATAGGAGACCGCCGCATTCGCCCAGTGTCCCTTCATATCGGTAAAGGCAGGCGTTGTATCCGCCGCCGCGGTATCCACGCTTGCGCGGGCAAGATTGCCGCTGGCATCGCCCGCCGTCACGGTCAGGCGGTGCTGCGCGCCGTCGGCTGCGGGAAGCGTCACGCTCAGCGCGCCGGTCGAGGCGCTGTAGCTGTAGCTCGAAAGGCTCTTGCCGTCGTAGCTCACGCGCAGCGTGGGCACAGCCGTACCGTCCACGTCATCCTTCACCGTGCCGGTCACGGTGTTCGACGCCGCGTCGTACTTCAGCGTGACCGCCGGCGCGGCAGCGTCGGCAAGGCCGCCGTAGGCCAGCACGAGCTGATCGAGATAGATCGCACCGATGTGCTCCGTCTCCGCCGTGACGGCAAGGCCCGTCACGGCTGTCGCCGTGCCGAGCGGCGCGGTGATCTGCTTCCAGCCGGTAAAGTCAAGCGTTCCAAGATCCACATAGCCGAGATTCGTCACAAGCGAGAGCCGCGCGCCGCTGCCGTCGCCATAGACCCAGAAGTTGAGCTGGTCGTAGTTTGAGGGCACCGTGTAGGAAAGGCCGATATAGGCGTTCCCCTGACCGGTGGCGTAGTCAAGCTTTGCCGAGGCATAGCCGTTGTGAACATATTTTATGTCCGCATTGCGTGAGAGCATGGCGCGCGTGCCGGTCGTTGTGGCAAACACATCCTCAAAGTCCTCGAGCGTGCGCAGCGCGCGGGCCGAAACAGTCACGGGGATCGTGACCGACACCGAGCCGAGACTGACGCTCACACTGCCGCTGCCGATCTGGCTGCCGGCGGTCAATACGCCGTCCTCGATCGTGCCGACGCCGCCCTGCACGCTCCAGGTAAAGCCCTTGTTATCGCCCACCGCCGGAAGGTGGCGGTAGACCGCCGAGGCAGAAAGCTCCGCCTTTTCGCCCACGCTCAGCGAGATCGCGGTGACGGGCTTGTCGTTCTGCCGCACGCTGATGCTGTCCGCCGAAGGGACGACCTGAAGCGTCACCGTCTCGCTCGCGCCGCCCGCGCTCGCGCGCACGGTGACCGAGCCGGAGGCAGGCATGGTGAGCACGCCGCCCGCAACGCTGCCGCGGTCAGCCGAGAGCATAACGCTCGACTGCGGCATGGGGATATAGTTGCTGTCCAGCGCGACCGCCGTGAGCTTTACCTGCGCGTTCGGCAGGGCAAACGCGCTCTCGCTGGCAAGATAAACGTGCGCGACCATATTGGTCGGCCGCGCGTCGGCCACAAGGAAGATGTGATTCGTCACGGCGCGCTCCGTGCCGCCCGAGGGCTTGCTGACGAGCGAAGCCGCCGTCCCGGCGGGACTGGTCGCCACCATTGCCGTCGAGCCGCCGCCGTCCAGACTCACCGCCGTCACACAGTCCAGCTCCACCATGCGCTGCGCCACCTGCGTGAGCGTTGCGCCGATGGAATAGCCGTTCTGGCGGCCGTCGATGGTGTAGAGCACGAGCGAGCCGTCGGCGCGCAGACCCGCGGCCGTGCGGGGCGCCGCACCGTTGACAAGGCCCGTGCAGACCTGCCCGTTCTCTACAAGCTGATAATAGGCGCCGACCATGTTGGTCACGCTGTTCCATTCGGGGCTCTGCGCGCTGACGGACACCGTCACGCGTTCGCCGGGAACAAGCGCGCGCAGCTGTTCGGCGTACCCCGCCGCGCCGCGGTTGGCTGAAAGGACATAGCGTCCCGCGCCCACGAGCGTATCCGTGCTGCCGTCGAGCACCTGCTCGACCATCAGCGTGAGCCCGCCGCCGATGGACAGCGAGCCGCCGATCACCGAGCACACAACATCCACGCCCGCCTCGCTCGTACCCGTGGTGCCGCGCGCGTTGAATGCGGAATCATAAAGGTAAATGCCGTAGCCGCTCTGACGCACCTGATCGAGCGCAGCGATCTTGAAGCTCGCGCCGCGGTCGCTCTGGGCGTAGATGCTCAGCGCGGGCTTGCCCATCACAACGCTGCCGTCATCGCGGAAGCCCACGGCGTAATACTCGTTTGACGTGCTGCGCAGCGTGCCGTTCGTCATCACACTGCCGAGCGCAACGCCCGTCGCCGTGTCGTAATAGTCTCCGTTCACGCCAGCCACCACACGGTAGCCCTGCGCCTCCAGCGTCTTCGCCGCGGCGGAAACGGTCGTCAGCTGTGTGGCATAATCGCCGGCTGTCACAACAGGCTTTACGCGCGTGTTGGGCGAATAGACGACATAATTCTCCTGCCGGAGATCGGAATAGGTATTGCTCCAGAACGTGCCTGCGTTGAGCTGCGTGCGTTCGTTGACCGTAACGGACGACGCCGTCAAATCGTCTCCGAGCGCGTCGGATGCCAGCGCGGTCAGCGGCGCGGCCGTCAGCACAACGGCAAGCGAAAGGGAAAGAAACTTGCGAATAATGGATCTCACGATATGCCTCCTTGATCGATACGCCTTTGGGTCGGTAAACATAACACAGTATAGCAGATGGTTCCCGATAAGTAAAGACGCAGAAAAGCGGAAAAAGTTTCCGCTTCCCCGTTATTTTTACAGCTCGAGCGCCTCAAGCACGCGCGCAATGACGGCGTTCGACACAAGGAAGCCCTGCGGCGTCAGGCGCCAACGTCCGCCGCATTCCCGCGCAAGGCCATGGCGCGCGCATTCTGCAAGCACGCTCTCCGCCCCCGCCGTATTCTCTTTGAGGGCAGAAAGGGCGAGTCCGTCCGCCGTGCGCAGCGAGAGCATCACGCGCTCCTCCTCCCGCTCCCGCTCCGGCGGCCGCGCATCCTCGGAAAGCCGCTCCTTCCCCGCAAGGTAAGCCGCCAGATCGCGCGCCCGCGCAAAGCGCCGCCCGCCGAAGTCCGAATGCGCCCCCGGGCCGAAGCCGAGATATTCCTGCATCCTCCAGTATTTGAGGTTATGGCGCGACTCGCGTCCCGGCCGCGCAAAGTTGGAGATCTCATACTGCCGGTAGCCCGCCTTTTCCAGCGCCGCCGCAGTGTAAAGATACTCCTCCGCCTGCGCATCGTCATCGGGGATGTCCATCTCGCCGCGCCGCGCATAAAGCGGCGTTCCCTCTTCGACCTTCAGCCCATAGCAGGACAAATGCTCGGGCTGTAAGGCGATGGCCGCCGCCAGATTGTCCCGCCAGCGCGCCGGCGTCTGCGCAGGAAGGCCATAGATGAGGTCAAGGCTCACATTGTCAAAGCCTGCTGCGCGCGCAGCGCCGAGTGCTTCGACCGTCTCGCAGTGCGTATGCACGCGGCCGATCGACCGCAGCTCTTCATCGCTTGCCGACTGCATCCCGAGCGAAATGCGGTTGAAGCCAGTCCGCCTGAGCCGCCGCAGTGCGGCTTCATCGCGCGCGCTGTCAGGGTTGGCCTCCAGCGTGATCTCCGCGTCCCTGCCCACGCGGTAATGAGCGAAGACCGTCTCCAAAATACAGCACAAGCGGCCCGTGCCCAGATAGCTCGGCGTGCCGCCGCCGAAGTAAACGGTATCGACCGTACAGTCCGCCGCTTCCGCCGCCCGCTGCGCAAGATCGCGCTGCAACGCCGCAGCGTAGGCGTCCATATATTCCTCCGAACGCGGCAGCGAGTAAAAATCGCAGTAAATGCACTTTGCCTTGCAGAACGGAACGTGGATGTAAAGGCCCAGTGCGCGCATGGCGTCAGCTCCTCTCGTTTCTTTTCACAGTATTTCCATATTGTAGCACGTCAAACCACGGACCGGCGGATAAGTTCCCCTGCGGCGGCACAAGCTATGCAAAAGGAGTGATCTCAATGGATATGACACCGCAGGAATACCAGTCCTACGTCAAGTCGCTTGCGCCAAAGTCCCCCATCGTCAAGGATACGGCACTTGCCTTTCTCGTCGGCGGCGCAATCTGCACGCTCGGCCAGCTCATCCAGAACGGCTTTTTGTCCCTTGGGCTGGAAAAAACCGCCGCCGGCACGGCAACGTCGATCTGCCTTGTGTTCCTCTCGGCGCTTTTAACGGGGCTGAACCTCTACAACTCCATCGCGCGTTTTGCCGGCGCGGGCACGCTTGTGCCCATCACAGGCTTTGCCAATGCCGTCGTCTCTCCTGCCATTGACTTTAAGAGCGAAGGCTTTATCACCGGCATGGCAGCCAAAATGTTTGCCGTGGCGGGACCGGTCATCGTTTTCGGCACGCTTGCGAGCGTGATCTACGGAGCGGTGCTGATGCTGCTGTGATGCGTGCGCGGAAAAAGGCGGGCCGCCCTCAGGCGGCCCGCCTTTTCAGCGTTTGCAGCAATGTGCGCGGTGTCAGCGCGTCGATATCGTGCGTCAGGAGCAGCATGCGGGCGGCAAAAATGCCGTCGAGCATGATGAAAAACAGCACCGGCGGCAGGAGCGTCTCCGGCAACAGCGCGGCAAGCCGCGCAAGAAACGGCTGCACATAACGCACCGCCAGCATCGCAAGCACACCCCAGCAAAGGGAAAACGGCAGGCAGACACGGCCGTTCACGTCACATTTGGTGTGAGAATAATCCCAAAACTGCACGGCAAATGCCTTTTCATAGCCCCAGTGCACCGCATACTCCACCGCCGTGGCCGCCAGCACGCCAAGCAGGAACTGCTCCCATGCGCGCGGCAGCGTTTCCGCCCCTGACAGCAGCACCGCCAGCATCGCAAGGCCGTACACAGGGCACAGCGGCAGCGCTACAAAGCAGCGCCGCAGGCGGTGGCGCGCATGCGTGAGGGCAGCAAAGAGCTTTTCAAGGCAATAGCCGAAAAAGCTGTAAAAGATCGCATACCATAAATATTCCATCGTTCCTCCGCGTCCGTTTTCCTCAGTATGGCCGCCGGAGGCAGAAAAATACACGCCCGCGTTGCAAAGCGGCGCGGAATATGATAGGATATCGATATTCTCAGTTGATAAGGAGAGATATTGCCATGCCGGATACTTGGGAAGCGCTGGAGCGTGAATGCCTGAATTGCCGCGAATGCTCGCTCTGGGAGACGCGCACGAACGTTGTCTTCGGCGTGGGCAGCCGAACCGCCGAAGTCTTGTTCATCGGCGAGGGGCCGGGTGCGAACGAAGACGCACAGGGCGTGCCGTTCGTCGGCAGAGCCGGGCATCTGCTCGACGATATGCTTGAGATCATCGGCCTTTCACGCGATGATGTGTACATCGCCAACATCGTCAAGTGCCGCCCGCCGGAAAACCGCGACCCGCTGGGTGTGGAGCAGGACGCCTGCATCGGCTATCTCCGCCGTCAGGCGGCGCTGCTGCGGCCGAAGATCATCGTCTGTCTCGGGCGCATCTCGGCCATGCGCCTCATCAAGCCGGACTTCAAGATCACACGCGAGCACGGCCAGTGGTTTGAAAAAAACGGCTTTCAGATGATGGCTGTTTACCATCCCGCGGCGCTGCTGCGCGACCCGCGCCGCCGTCCCGAGACCTTCGAGGATTTCAAGTCCCTGCAGGCAAAGATCAATGAGCTTTGCGAGCACACCCATGCCAATTCCTAATGGAAACGGCATGTTTTGCAGCGCTGTGACCTGTCATATTTATCCAGAGACGTCATTTTTTGGATAAAAATGCCATTGACTGCTTCTTTTGTGTGTGCTATATTAACACCATCATTTTTGAGGAAAGGAGAAAGCAAGATGACCGCCATTTGCCGCATGGATCGCTATTACTATTATTCCTACTTTTACTTTTATCTGAAAGTAAAAGCGATTTGTGATGCCCGTATTCGGATGGCTGCCTGAAAAAGCTTTCTCAAGGCTCAAAGCTTTTGTCAAGAAACCCGCCGTATGGACCCACAAGTCCTTACGGCGGGTCTTATTTTTTACCGCTATATTTTTAATTGGAGGAAAAGAACATGAAAACCAAACGTTCCATCACATTCGTCATTCTCTGCCTTGCGCTGGTGCTGAGCCTGTGTCTGGGTTTGACCGCCTGCGGCAGCAAGACCGATACCGGCGATGCCGGCGACACCGGCGACGATAAGACCGCTTATACCGTCGGCATCTGCCAGCTCGTGCAGCACGAGGCGCTCGACGCTGCGACGCAGGGCTTTATCGACGCGCTGAACGAAGCACTGCCCGGTCAGGTCAAGTTCGAGAACAAGAACGCCAGCGGCGATTCCAACAACTGCGCCACCATTGTCAACGGCTTTGTTTCCGAGGGTGTGGACCTCATTATGGCGAACGCGACCGCCGCGCTGCAGGCGGCAGCCTCCGCGACGAGCGACATTCCCATCCTCGGCACCTCCATCACGGCTTACGGCGTGGCGCTGGACATTGACGACTTCTCCGGCACCGTCGGCGGCAATATCTCCGGCACGAGCGATCTGGCCGACCTGAGCAAGCAGGCGGATATGATCACCGAGTGGTTCCCCGAGACCAAGACCGTCGGCCTGCTGTTCTGCTCCGCCGAGCCGAACTCCCGCTACCAGATCGAGGAGGTCGCCAAGAACCTTGCCGCCAAAGGCATCGAGACGAAGGAATTCGCCTTCACCGACACCAACGACGTCACCTCCGTCACGCAGGCCGCCTGCGACTGGTCCGATGTAATCTACGTTCCCACCGACAACATCGCCGCCTCCAACACTGAGGCGATCGCCAACGTCACCGTTCCCGCCAAGACCCCTGTTATCGTCGGCGAAGAAGGCATCTGCAAGGGCTGCGGCGTGGCCACTCTTTCCATCAGCTACTACGATCTCGGCGTGACCACCGGCAAGATGGCCGCCAAGATCCTGACCGGCGAGGCCGACATCTCCACCATGCCTGTCGAGTTCACGACCGCAACGCCGAAGTACAATGCCGCCATGTGTGAGGCGCTTGGCATCACTCCGCTGGACGGCTACACCGCCATCGAAGGCTGATCATCCCCCGCAGGCAGGGGCGGCCATCCGCCCCTGTCCATTCTGAGATCGTTGGAGGAGAGAGTCCATGAGTTTTCTTTCATCGCTGATGAACGCACTGCCCGGTGCGGTGGCACAGGGCCTTGCGTGGGGCATCATGGCCATCGGAGTTTACATCACCTACCGCATCCTTGACCTGGCCGACCTGACGGTGGACGGCTCGCTCGCCACCGGCGGCGCGGTATGCGTCATGCTGATCCGCGGCGGCATCAATCCCTGGCTCGCACTTTTATGCGCGGTGCTCGCCGGTATGCTTGCCGGCCTTGTCACCGGTATTTTCCATACGCGCTGCGGCATCCCGGCGATCCTTGCCGGCATTTTGACGCAGCTGTCGCTCTACTCGATCAATCTGCGCATCATGGGCGGCAAGGCAAATCAGGCCGTCAGCATCGATAAATATCCGCTGCTCGTCACGCAGCGCTACGTGCGCGACTTCTCGATGAGCAACCCCCTGCCGCTGCTGCTCATCTTTACGGTTGCGGTCATCGCCGTTCTGTACTGGTTCTTCGGCACGGAAAAGGGCAGCTCCGTGCGCGCCACGGGCGCCAACCCCCACATGGCGCGCGCGCAGGGCATTGACACGAACGGCAATATCGTATTCGGGCTGATGCTTTCCAACGGGCTGGTCGCTCTCTCGGGCGCGCTGCTGGCGCAGTATCAAGGCTCGAGCGATGTGCAGATGGGCCGCGGCGCCATCGTCATCGGCCTTGCCGCCGTCATTATCGGCGAGGTCGTATTCGGCAAGCTTTTTGTCAACTTTGGTCTCAAGCTGTTCGCCGTTTCCATCGGCGCGATCATCTACTACATCGTGCTGCAGATCACGCTCCAGCTCGGGCTCAACACCAACGACCTAAAGCTCGTCACCGCGCTGATCGTGGCGGTCTTCCTCGCCGTTCCCTATTGGAAGGGCAAGATGTTCCACGGCAAGGTGCAGGCGCAGAGCGCACAGAAAGGAGATGGCGAGCATGCTTGAACTGATCGACCTTCATAAGACCTTCAATCCCGGCACGATCAATGCCAAGACTGCGCTGAACGGCCTGAACCTGACGCTGCACGACGGCGAGTTCGTCACCGTCATCGGCGGCAACGGCGCGGGCAAGTCCACGATGCTCAACGCCACTGCCGGCACATTCCTTGTCGATTCCGGCAAGATCCTCATCGACGGCAAGGATGTGACCGCTCTCCCCGAGCATAAGCGCGCAGCGTTCATCGGCCGCGTCTTTCAGGATCCCATGATGGGCACCGCCCCCTCGATGCAGATCGAGGAGAATCTGGCGCTCGCTGCCCGCCGCGGCCAGCGGCGCGGGCTTTCCTGGGGCGTGACAAAGGAGGAACGCGAGGAATACCGCAAAAAGCTCGGTGATCTGGGGCTGGGACTTGAGTCCCGTCTCTCCACCAAGGTCTCCACGCTCTCCGGCGGACAGCGTCAGGCGCTCACGCTGCTGATGGCGACGCTCAAGCGCCCCGAGCTGCTGCTGCTCGACGAACACACCGCCGCGCTCGACCCCAAAACGGCCGCCAAGGTCATGGAGCTGACAGACCGCATCGTGCGTGAAAATCAGCTGACCACGCTGATGATCACCCACAATATGCGCGACGCCATCCAGTACGGCAGCCGCCTGATCATGCTGCATGAGGGCCGCATCATTCTGGATATCGCAGGCGAAGACAAGCAGAAGCTGACCGTGCCCGACCTGCTTGCGCAGTTTACCAAGGCCAGCGGCGATGAATTTGCCAGCGACCGCGCGATCCTCTCCTGAGTTTTTCTATCCCTCTTTCCTGATAAGCGGGAGGAGGAGACCCGTATGGGTCTCCTCCTCCCGCTTATGCTTTATTCCTGTGCCGTTTCCCGCAGCACGACCTCCACGATACCGACATCGTCGGTATCGGGATAGAAATTCACCTGCCACGGCTCTGTGCTCCCGGGCGCAAGTTCCTGCTGCGCAGCGGCCACCATCTCGCGCAGGCCGGCGCGGTCGGTCGTAAAGTAGCCGAAACGGATGGCGATCCGGCTGCTCCCCTCCTGCTCCGCCGCAAGGCGCAGCAGGTCTCCCAGCGCCTCGGTGCTGGTGGCGGTGATGATGGACGCCTGCTCCTCCGCCGTGCGGCGGTAGCCGAGGCGCACGCGCACTTCATAGTAGCCGTGCTCCTGCGCGTCGGTATAGCTGATGTAATCCAGCAGGTATGCCCCCAGCGGCGTTTCCTCCTGCACCTCGCGGCAGGCGCGTTCGGCCATGGAAGCGGCGCTCTCGTCGTTCCCATAGATGCGCACAGTACCCTCCTTGCTGTGCTCGCCCAAAAGCAGCAGCAGCGCATTGACAAGGTCCTGATAGCTGTCGGCCCGCAGGGTGTCCGCGCCCTCATTCTCCCAGTAGACCTCGCTGTGCGGCGCAGAAACGGAATAGCTGCGCTCAAGCACGATATTGCCGCAGCCCGTAAGCAGCAGGCAGAGCGCCAGAGCCGGCAGTATTCGCTTTTTCACAGCGCTCTCCTCCTTTCGGATACGGATCAGAAGCCGAGCGTTTCGTCGATGAGCACGACCTCGCTCTCGCAGCTGCGGATAGCCTCCCACATCACAACAAGACCGCGGCAAATACGCTGAGTGCTCTTGCAGTCGTAGCAGCGGTCGCCCTTTGCCGCGCAGGGCGTCTTCACGCCGAGACGCTGGGCATTTTTCGGCGCGGAGATGTTGCGGGCGCGCCAGAGCGCCTCGTCATAGGTAGGCGCGAGCTTGTTGCTGCCCACGACATACCAGACCTTTTTGTGGCCGAAGAGCGAGGAAGCCACGCGGTTGCCCGTGCCGTCGATATTGATGATCTCGCCGGTTTCGGCAAGGCCGTTGGCCGAGAGCAGGTAGTGCTCGCAGCTGGCAGCCTTTTCGCGCACCTCGTCGGCGCTCATGCCGTCGGGCACGTTCCAGTGGCTGAACATCGTGTTGTGCTTGCCGAGGCTTTCAAAAAGCCCCAGCTGAGAGAGCGTCATGCTGCCGCCGAACGACACGCTCACGCCGTCGATCTGCGCGTTCAGATACTCCGCCGCTTCCTTTGCCGTCGCAAAGGTGCTCACGGCAAAGCCGCGCGCTTCCAGATTCTTTTTCACTTCCGTAAAGTCCATCGTCTTTCCTCCTGTCCGTTTTTCTTACAGTCCCGCGGGGTCATATTCTCCGAAGCCCTCGCCCAGCACCTCGCTTGCGTCGCACACGATGAAGAAAGCGTCGGGATCCATCTCCTTGATATAGCGCTTGATGGAAACGACCTCTTTTTTGCGGATAGCGCAGAACAGCAGCGGGCGCTCCTGCCCTGTGTAGCCGCCCCTGCCGCTCAGCAGCGTCACGCCCATGTCGCGCGCAAGCATTTCCTTCATGATCTGCTCATACCGGTCGCTGATGATATAGGCGACCTTGGCCGTATTTTGCCCATAAACCACAAGATCGAGCACCTTGGTGGTGATATAGAGCGCCAGCGCGCCGTAGAGCGCGTTATTCAGGCTGCGGAACACCGCCGCGTAGATGAGAATGATCGTCAGGTCGATGCCAAGGCAGATGTTGCCGATCGACAGCCGCTCGATATGCGAGCGGACGATCCACGCGCCCAGCTCCGAGCCGCCGGTCGTTGCCTCCTCGCGGAACAGCAGGCCCGATGCCACACCGAGCGTCACGCCGCCGTACAGGCACGCGAGCAGCGGATCCATGGGAGAAAACTCGTGCATGGCCGCAATCACATCGATCAGGATGGAGCTGAGAGCCATCGTGTAGATCGACTTGAAGAGAAACGCAAAGCCGAACTTTTTCAGTCCGATGGCAAACAGCGGCACGTTGAGCACGATGATCATCACGCCCACCGGCAGCACCGGTGCAAAGAAATTGATGATCTGCGAAATACCGGTAAAGCCGCCGACGGTAAAGGCGTTGGGGGCATAGAACCAGTCGAACGACAGCGCATAAAGCACGCAGGCCAGCGTGATGGTCACGTAGCTGCTCGCCTGTGCGCGCAGGGTCTTCTTTTTCATTTCTCTCTCCTCACAAACTCTCTCACTCAAATATGCTTTTCCTGCCGTTCGGCTGCTCTCTCCCTCAGATGAGCGACAGCTGCTTATCGTCGCTGTCCTCTGCTTTCAGCAGCGCGCCCGTGGCGGGGATGCTGCGCCCGCGGTAGCGGGCAAGGTCGGTGATGCCGGTCTCCTCGGGGAAGCGCACTGTGTCGAGAACATGCTTCTTTTTGAGCGTCAAAAGCGCGACGCCCTGCGTTGTGCGCGTCGTCTTTACGCCGAAAAGCGCCGTGTTCACGATCAGCACGCGCGGCTCGGTGGAATAAACGGCGATCTCGCGGTCCTCGCGCAGATACATTAGGCCGCGCAGCGGGCTTTTATCGCTGTAGGCGCCGGTCAGGCGGCGGCGGTTCGAGGTCGTCTTGTAGGCGGACAGCTCGACCTTCGCGGCCTTACCGTTTTCAAAGAAGAAGAGCATGTAGCCGCTGTAGTCGCCCGGCAGCACCATGCCCATGACGCTCTCGCCCTCGTCCATGCCGAGCTTGGCGGGCAGGTAATCGCCCAGCTGGCTCGCCTTGCCGTCGGCGAAGTCGCTTACGCGGGTCTTGTAGACCTGTGCACGGTCGGTAAAGAACATCAGCTCGGCGGCGTTCGTGGTCTCCACGCTCACACTGAGCGCGTCGTCCTCCTTGAACTTCTGCTCGCCGGACATGCGCAGCGACTGCGGCGTGATCTTCTTGAAGTAGCCGTGCCGAGAGAGGAAGAGCGTTACGGGATAGTCATCCACCGGTTCCTCTTCGACCTCCGCATCCTCGGCATAGTCGTAAATGATGCCGGTGCGGCGGGGTTCGGCGTACTTTTTGCGCACATCCTCAAGCTCGGTGATGATGATCTTGCGGATGCGGGACGAACGCGCAAGCGTATCCTCGAGGTCCTCGATCTCCGTCTCGAGCGACTCGGTCTCCTCCAGGCGCTTGAGGATATACTCGCGGTTGATGTTGCGCAGCTTGATCTCGGCGACGTATTCCGCCTGGATCTGGTCGATGCCGAAGCCGATCATCAGGTTCGGTACAACGTCGGCCTCCTTCTCCGTCTCGCGGATGATCTTGATGGCCTTGTCGATATCGAGCAGGATCTTTTTAAGGCCCTTCAAGAGGTGCAGCTTGTCCTGCCGCTTTTTGAGGATAAAATACACGCGGCGCTTGACGCTCTCGGTGCGCCACGCGCACCACTCCTCCAGCAGCTCGCGCACGCCCATCACGCGCGGCATGCCTGCAATGAGCACGTTGAAGTTGCACGACGCCGTGTCCTGCAGCGTGGTCGATTTGAAAAGCTTCTGCATCAGCTTTTCGGGGTCGGCGCCGCGCTTTAAGTCGATCGTCAGCTTGAGGCCGGAAAGGTCGGTCTCATCACGCATATCAGAGATCTCCCTGATCTTACCCGCCTTGATCAGCTCGGCCACCTTGTCCATAATGGCCTCGCTCGTGGTGGTATAAGGAATCTCGTAGATCTCGATGAGATTTTCCTTTTTATCGTAGCGCCAGCGGGCGCGCACCTTCACGCCGCCGCGGCCGGTGCTGTAGATCTCCTCGATGGCACGCGGGTCGTACAGCACCTCGCCGCCGGTCGGGAAGTCGGGCGCGAGCAGCGTTTCGCTGATGCGCACTTCGGGATTTTTGAGAAAGGCGATCGTCGTGTCACAGACCTCGCCCAAGTTAAAGCCGCACAGCTGGCTCGCCATGCCGACGGCGATACCCTGGTTGGCCGAGACTAAAATATTCGGGAACGTCGTCGGCAGCAGCGCCGGCTCTTTCATCGAGTTATCGTAGTTATCGACAAAATCGACGGTATCGGAGTCGATGTCGCGGAAGAGCTCAGCGCAGATGGGCGCGAGCTTGGCCTCGGTATATCGGCTGGCCGCCCACGCCATGTCGCGCGAGTAGACCTTACCGAAGTTGCCCTTGGAATCAACAAACGGGTGCAGCAGCGCGCCGTAGCCCTTGGAAAGGCGCACCATTGCATCGTAGATCGCGGCGTCGCCGTGGGGGTTCAGGCGCATCGTCTGGCCAACGATGTTCGCGCTCTTCGTGCGCGCGCCGCTCAGCAATCCCATCTTGTACATCGTGTACAGGAGCTTGCGGTGCGAGGGCTTGAAGCCGTCGATCTCCGGGATGGCGCGCGAGACGATCACGGACATTGCATAGGGCATATAGTTTGCCTCCAGCGTGTCGGTGATGTGCTGCTCCACCACGTCGGCACGGAGACCCATGACATTCGGGTCGGCGCGGCGGTGCGCCTGTTTTGGTGCTTTGTCGCTCTTCTTCATTCGGATACCTCAAAATCTCTCCGGCGGCGGCCGAAGCGGCCTCCGGTCATACTGTTTCAAATATATTTTATCACAGTTTTTCCCACCGCGCAAGGCCATGGCAAAAGAGAAAAGAAGCGCAGCCGCTGCCATAGGGGGGCAGCAGCCGCGCTTCCATTCACCTGTTTTCCGCGGGCAGGCGTTCCATCAGCCGCCGCAGCGGCGGCAGCAGCACAAAGGCAAGCACCGCATTCGACACGCAGTGGATCACATCGTACGGGATGCCGGAGATCCACCACGAAAGCGCCATCTGCCACCCGCCAATGAAAAGATACGGGATGGCGCACAGCGCGCCGAAGCACAGCCCGTGCAGCCCCGCGATGGCCGCCCAGAGCGCACGGCCCGTCTCCCTGCGGAACGGCAGCGCAGCGAGCACGGCAAGCGGCCAAACGTAAAGATACATCAGATTCCAGATCCCCGCGCCATAAAGCGCGATCTCCAGCAGAGCAAAGCCGAAGGCGGGATAAAGCGCCTTTGCGCCGTACAGGATCGTTGCCAGCAGCAGCAAAAGCGTCACCGGATGCACATTCGGGATAAGCCGCAAGCATTCTTTACCCGCGACCATCAACGCACAGAAAAGCGACAGCTCCGCGATCTCGCGGACCGTCAGGTGCGCGGATTTACCAGCCGACATTCAGCACGAAGTCGTAGACATCGCCGTCTTCAACGGGCTGGCTGTCCACGCCAAGCTCGGCAAATACGCCATTGACGCTGTAACCCCACCACTGCTGCAGGTTCTCATCGGCGGTCTCGCCATCCACCGTCAGCACGTACAGGCCATAGTCGCTCTCGGTACCCGCGATGAGCTCCTCCTGCTCAAGCGCGCCGCGCACATACTCTGCGTCGGTGTAAAAGGTGTAGGTCGTATCATCGCCGTTCAGGTGATCGACATTGACGGTGATCTCCTTGCCGCCCTGCTGGGGTTCAGGTCTGGTGGCTTGCCAGACGATGAGCGCCGCGACGGCCAGCACGAGCACCGCGACGAGGGCGATAAGCCCCTTTTTGTTGTTCTTTTTCTCCATGAAAAAATCTCTCCTTTTCTGTTTTGGCAAGCCATACAAAGAAAGAAGAGACCGGCAGGCCGGAAAAACCGCCCTGCTGAGGAATGTACTTTTTAGCCGAAGATCCGCGGCGCTTTGTACGGCACTTGAGGCAGGTCTTCCGGCTCAGGCGTCCCCGTCCGTTTTCACCTTCCCGGAATGCTCCAGTGGCATATCGAAAACGGGCTCTTCCATCACGGCGGCGGCTCCGCTGGGGATTTGCACCCCGCTTCCCTGTTTGGCCGCCTCCCGGCGGCACCCCAAGTCCTGATTCAGTTGCTGCGACAGAATACCACAAAATCCCCGCGCCGTCAAGCGGTGCAGTGGCCTGGGGGCAGGTATCGTCTCATCATTTTTTCCAATGAGCCAGCTGCGGCACGACCGCTTCCATATGCGCGCGCACCTGCTCGGCAGGCCACTGCTCGCTCGCCATGTGCTCCACGCAGAAGTCGATCAGCTCTTCTTTGCTGGAATACTTGAACGCGCCGCCCGTATAGCACCACTTGCAGTACTGCTCGTTAAACGAGCCGTCCGGCTCACGGCTGAGCGTCACATCCTCCAGCGGCATCCCGCAGCACTGGCAGATCAGCTGCCGCGGCGTCCCCAGCAGCGTGTTGATCGAAACGTCAAACAGCCGCGACAGCAGCTTCAGCGTTTCCACATTGGGCGTAGTCTCACCGTTTTCCCAGCGGGACACCGCCTGCCTTGTCACAAAGAGCTTTTCCGCAAGCTCGTCCTGCGACAATCCCTGCTGCGTTCTCAGCGCCAGCAGAACATTTTTTGTCTCCATATCTGTCTCCCCCCGATCAAGTTTATGCCCATTTTATCACAGGCTCCGCCCACAGACAAGCAACCCGCCGTTGCTTTGAGGGCGTCCCCCCTGTTCTCCATGCCCGGCGGCGAAGCCCACGTTCTTTAAAAATGATCAATACCGTGTTCTCAAAAACCTATTGACAAAGTAGGATTCGGCGTGTATCATATAAACATACTTTAAAAATAGGTTTTGATCCCGATACAAAGGAGCGATATGCTATGACCACTGTTTACGCGGACAACGCCGCCACCACGCAGATGAGCCGCGCGGCCATCGACGCGATGCTGCCCTATATGGAAACGATCTACGGCAACCCCTCGAGCCTGCACTCCGTCGGCCAGCAGGCGAACGAGGCATTGCAGGATGCGCGCGAGCGCATCGCCAAGTGCCTGAACGCCTCCCCGCGCGAGATCTACTTCACCTCCGGCGGCAGCGAGGCCGACAATCAGGCCATCCTTTCCGCCGCGCGCATCGGCGAACGCAAGGGCAAAAAGCACATCATTTCGACCGCGTTCGAGCACCACGCCGTGCTGCACACGCTGAAAAAGCTTGAAAAGGAAGGCTTTACGGTCGAGCTTCTGCCCGTCGGCCCCATCGGCACCGTGACAGCCCAGCAGGTCAAGGACGCCATCCGCGAGGACACGTGCTTAGTTACCATCATGTATGCCAACAACGAGATCGGCTCCATCCTGCCGATCGCCGAGATCGGGCAGGTCTGCCATGATGCGGGCGTGCTCTTCCACACCGACGCCGTGCAGGCGGCAGGCCATGTCCCTATCGACGTGAAGGCGCAGCACATTGATATGCTCTCCCTCTCCGCGCACAAGTTCCACGGCCCAAAGGGCATCGGCGTGCTGTATGCGCGTCAGGGCATTTTCCTGACGAATATCATCGAGGGCGGCGCGCAGGAGCGCGGCAAGCGCGCCGGCACAGAAAACATCCCCGCCATCATGGGCATGGCAGCGGCGCTTGAGGACGCCTGCGCACACATTGACGAAAATTCCAAAAAAATCAGTGCCCTGCGCGACCGCCTGATCGAAGGTCTTTCCAAGATCCCGCACAGCGCGCTCAACGGCGATCCGGTGAACCGTCTGCCCGGCAACGTGAGCTTCTGCTTCGAGGGCATCGAGGGCGAGAGCCTGCTGCTCCTGCTCGATGCAAAGGGCATCTGCGCTTCGTCCGGCAGCGCGTGTACGTCCGGCTCGCTCGACCCCAGCCATGTGCTGCTCGCCATCGGGCGGCCGCACGAGGTGGCGCACGGCTCGCTGCGCCTGAGCCTCTGCGAGTGGAACACCGATGAGGATGTGGACCGCATCCTTGCGGCCGTGCCCGAGGTCGTGCAGTATCTGCGTGACATGTCCCCGATGTGGAAGGACCTCATCAGCGGCAGAAAACAGTTCATTTTATAAGTAAGCGCATCAAGGAGGAACAAAAGATGGCTCTCTATACAGAAACTGTGATGGATCATTTCATGCACCCGCGCAATGTCGGCGAGATTGAAAACGCGGACGGCGTCGGTCAGGTCGGCAACGCCAAATGCGGCGATATCATGAAGATGTACCTCAAGATCAACGGTGATAAGATCGACGATGTGAAGTTTGAGACCTTCGGTTGCGGCAGCGCGATCGCCTCAAGCTCCATCGCCACCGAAATGATCAAGGGCAAAACGATCGACGAAGCGCTCAAGATCACGAATAAGGACGTGGTCGATGCGCTCGGCGGCCTGCCTGCCTACAAGCTGCACTGCTCGGTGCTGGCAGAGGAGGCGTTCAAGTCCGCCATCAAGGACTATTATGACCGCAACGGCATCGCCTACGACCACAAGGAGTTCCCCGACTGCGAGGACTGCGAAGCGTGCCGGATGGTCTGATGGACAAGGTGCTCATCGCCATGAGCGGCGGCGTTGATTCCAGCGTCGCCGCTTTTCTGATGAAAGAGCAGGGCTGCGACTGCATCGGCGCAACGATGAAGCTCTTTCATAACGAAGATATCGGCGTTAAGAGCAGCAGGACCTGCTGCTCTCTCGAGGATGTGGAGGATGCGCGCTCGGTCGCGTTCCATCTCGGCATCCCCTACTATGTCTTTAACTTCTCGGATGACTTCAGGGAGCGGGTCATCGACCGCTTTATCGCCGCCTATGAGCGCGGCGCGACGCCGAATCCCTGCATCGACTGCAACCGCTATCTGAAGTTTGAGCGGCTCTACGAGCGCGCCCGCATCTTGGGCTGCGATGCCATCGTCACGGGGCATTACGCGCGCATCGTGTTTGAAAACGGGCGGTGGCTCCTCAAGAAGGCGCTGGACGAGAGCAAGGATCAGAGCTATGTGCTCTATTCGCTCACGCAGGAGCAGCTTGCGCACACGCGCCTGCCGCTCGGCGCGCTGCACAAGAGCGAGACGCGCCGCATCGCGGAGGAACAGCGCTTTTACAACGCCGGCAAGCCGGACAGTCAGGACATCTGCTTTGTGCCGGACGGCGACTATGCAGGCTTCATCGCGCGCTATACAGGGCACGGCTGCCCCACGGGCGACTTTGTCGATGAAAGCGGCCAAGTGCTCGGCCGGCACAAGGGCATCGTACATTACACCGTCGGCCAGCGCAAGGGTCTCGGCATCGCGGCGGACGCGCCGCTGTACGTCAAGCGCATCGACGCACAGGAAAACCGCGTGGTGCTGAGCGGCAGCGACGCGCTCTTCTCCCGCGAGCTGACGGCAAATGACTTCAACTGGATTGCCTGCGATACGCCGTCGCGCGAGCTGCGCGCGACCGCGCGTGTGCGCTACCACCAGCGCGAGCAGGCGGCGACGGTCACGGTGCTGCCTGACGGGCGCGTGCACCTTGTCTTCGACGAACCGCAGCGCGCCATCACGCCGGGGCAGGCCGTCGTGCTCTACGACGGCGACACCGTGCTCGGCGGCGGTACGATCGTTTGAGAGAGAAAAAAGCGGAGAGCCGGCAAGGCCGGCTCTCCGCTTCGGCTATTTACTGATAATCGCTTACGAGGAACAAGGGCTTGACGACCACGACCTCGTCATACTCCTCCTGCTCGACCTGCACGTCAGCCGTGAGGGTCTTGAGGTCGGCTTTCAGCACGTCCAGTGCTTCGTTCACGCTCTGGGCGCGGCCCTCGCGCAGAATGCGGATCATGCGCGTGAGCACAATGGGATGCGCATAGCGCGCAGGCAGCGGAAAATCCTCAGGCAGGATATTCTCCACGCCCTCAAGCGCCTGCTCCCATGCACGCTCGACCGCGCGGCGGTTATTCTTCGCCGTGGGCAGCACGTGCGCGCCTGAAAAGAAGAACACTGCGGCAAAGCCGAAGAGCGCAAAGTAAACGCCGAAATCGCCGCCGCTGCGCCACGAGATCACGCCGTATACCAGCGCCGCGGCGCCCGCCAGCACGATGGCCAGCGCGACCCAGCGGTAGGCCGGATTCGTATGCTCGTTGATGCGCTTGGCCTTGGCCGCGGCGGCGAGCCGCCCCGTCGTCTCCGGATAGGCGGAGAGGAACTCTCGCGCCCGCTCCAGCTCCTCGCGCGCGCACTGTGCCTGCGGCGTCAGTTCGGAAAGATAGCGTGCAGCTTCTTTCTCCGCCTTTTCCCGCATGCGTTGCGCGCCGCCAGCGCTGAGCGTTGGGATCTCGGGATGCCGCTCTCCGATGAAGGCGAGCATCGCGTCCACGTCCTCCTCGCGCTTGAAGGTGCACTGCTTCTGCGTGCCGTCGTCATACTCCACCACAAGGTAGGGAATACTGCCGAACGCGCCTTTGCCCGTAAAGCCACCCTGACTCATCGCCACGCGCTTGAACACACGGCGCACAGCCGGAAAGGCCACATAATAGTGCCTGTCGATAAAAAAGCTGTTCAGATACAGCGCCTTTTCACCCACGCCGCAGGGGCCGAAGCGCTTGCAGGACTTTTTGTCCTCTGCGAGGATCTCCGGCGCAAGCGCCGTTCCGCCGAGACATACCGGTGCAAAGATCATAAGCGTACCTCCAAAGAGTTTTTAGCGGAAAAAGCGGCGGGAGGGAAACCCTCCCACCGCTTTTCAGACGGAATTTACTTCTTCAGCGTCTCATAGTGGGGCTGGGTGTGGCGCTTCTTGATGGTGTACAGGAAGATGCCGAGGAACAGCGCCGCAGCAATGATACCGATGGGGTAGGCGACGGCGGTGTTGTAAACCACAGCGCCTTCGGCGGTCTTGGTGTTGAGGAACTGGCCAAGGCACTCGTTGCCCAGCAGGAAGTACGTCACGGACACAGCGCTCATAAAGGTAGCGGGAACAGCGGTGATCCAGTAGTTCTTCTTATCATAGAAGAGGTACATGGAAGCAGCCCACAGAACGATCATGGCGAGCGTCTGGTTCGTCCAGCTGAAGTAGCGCCAGATAACGGTGTAGTCGATCTTGCCGAGCGCGTTGCCGATGCCGAGGAAAGCGCCGACGCCAAGCACGGGGACGCAGAGCATCAGACGGTTCTTCCATCTCTTCTGGTCGATCTTGAACCAGTCGGCCAGCACCAGACGTGCGCTGCGGAACGCGGTATCGCCGGAGGTGATGGGGCAAGCAATGACGCCGAGCATGGCGAGCGCCGTGCCGATGCCGCCCATGGTCTTCACGCAGACATCATAGATGGCGGCGGACTGGCCGTTGGCAAGCGCTTCGGCAAGGCCGGTATTCAGGCCGCCGGTGGTCTCATACAGCGCGCAGCCGGCAGCAGCCCAGATCAGGGCGATGATACCTTCGGAGACCATCGCGCCGTAGAAGACGAAGTGGCCCTGCTTCTCGCTCTTCATGCAGCGAGCCATCAGGGGACTCTGCGTGGCATGGAAGCCGGAGATCGCGCCGCAGGCAACGGTGATGAACATGAAGCTCCACACCGGAGTGCCCGAGGGATGCATATTGGTGAAGTTGTTCCAGATCTCAGGGATGGTGTACTCGGGCTTGGTGAAGATACCGATGGCAACGCCAACGGCCATGATGATCAGGCAAATGCCGAACAGGGGGTAGATCTTACCGATGATCTTGTCGATGGAAATGAAAGTCGCGATGAAGTAGTAGACAAGAACGATAATGAGCCAGAACAGGGTCGTAGCAACAACGCCCTCGTGGCCGCCTTTCTTGAAGAGGGTGACGATCAGTCCGGCGGGGCCGACAGCAAAGACCGTGCCGACCATGACGAGCAGCACCACGCTGAACACGCGCATGACGTTCTTCATGGCGCCGCCAAGATAAATACCGGCAATCTCGGAGATGGAAGCGCCGTTGTTGCGCTCGCTCATCATACCGGAGAAATAGTCATGCACGGCGCCGGCAAAGATGGTGCCGAAGGTGATCCACAGGAACACGATGGGCCCCCACAGAGCGCCCTGCAGCGCGCCGAAGATCGGGCCAAGGCCGGCGATATTCAGCAGCTGGATCATAAACAGTTTCCACTGAGGCAGGACAACATAGTCCACGCCGTCGTTGATCTTGACAGCCGGGGTCTCGCGGTCATCGGGGCCAAAGGTCTTTTCCACGACCTTGCCGTAGACCAGATAGCCGCCGATCAGCAGTGCAAGACAGATCAAGAAGCTAAGCATTGTTTCTCCTCCCAATTAGTCACTATGGTTGGTTGGTTTCTTTACGCAGGGCACCCGTTCCGGACCGCGTCCCCTACTTTTCGCCCATAATCATAATTTTTTGGCAGGAAAAATCAATCGGCAAAATATATGAATTTGCATTGGAAAATTCACCTTTTTCTACAATTTCGCCCAAACGTTCCGTACAACCAGCACCTTTCGCACTGTTCTTTCAGCAAAAGACCGCGCGCAGTATCCTGCGCGCGGTCAAAGATAAAGGAAATCCTTCTATTTTTCAGTTTTGTTCGCGTATCGCGCACAAAATGGCGTCAAGCAGCTCATCATAGCTTTCGTACGCAGGCAATTCGGGGTGCTCCGCCCGGATCCGCTCCGTTGTACGGAAGAGGAATCCCGCCTTCGACGCTTCGATCATCTCAAGGTCATTGTAGCTGTCGCCCGCGGCAATGGTCTCAAAGCCTATGGCCTGAAGGCCGCGCACGGTCGTAAGCTTGGAGTGCTCGCAGCGCATTTTTATTCCGCTGATGAATCCGTCGGCGTCCACCTCGAGAGAGTTGCAGAAAATGGTCGGCCAGCCGAGTTTTTTCATCAGGGGCTGCGCAAATTCCTCAAAGGTATCGCTGAGAATGATCGCCTGCGTCTCGCTGCGGAGCCTGTCGAGAAACTCCTTTGCCCCCGGCAGCGGGTCGATGCGCGAGATCGTCTCCTGAATTTCCTTCAACCCGAGGCCGTGCTCGCGCAGCACGCCCATGCGCCATTTCATCAGCTTGTCGTAGTCCGGCTCATCGCGCGTGGTGCGCGTCAGCTCGGGGATGCCGCTCTCGCGGGCAAACTCGATCCAGATCTCGGGGACGAGCACGCCCTCCATATCAAGACAGGTGATATACATTTCCGTTCCTCCTTACCACATCTTCTGTGCGGCCTTGCCGAGCACATAGGAGAGCATCTCGTCCTGTCTGATCACATCGCGGTGACGCACCGCACGGGAGCGGAGGTCAGCGAGGTTTTTCGGCACGGGCACGCCCGTGACCTTGTGGAGCTGCTCCATCACGTCGAATTCGTCGCCCTCGGCCTTCTCACCGATACCCTCGAGCACGGCGGCGGGGAATTTATACGGCGAAGCAGTGGACAGCACCACGACCGCGTTGTGATCCGGGTTCGCCGCCTTGTACTGCTGCGCCACATCCCACGCGACCGCCGTGTGCGTGTCGCAGAGGTAGTGGTCGTCCTTCCAGACCCTGCCGATGGCGGCCTTGGCGTCCTCGTCGCCGCAGAAGCCTGCCCAGAAAAGCTCGTGCAGCTTTTCGAGCATGTCCGCGGGCACCTCGTACTCGCCGTTCTCGCTGAGCTGCTTCATTAGATCCGCGATGAGCTTGTCGTCGCCGGAGAGGAGGTAGAGCAGGCGCTCCAAATTGCTGGAGACGAGAATGTCCATCGAGGGGGACGCGGTCTTGTAGAACGGGCGGCGGCGGTCGTAGCGGCCCGTGCGCAGGAAGTCGGTCAGCACGTTGTTGGCGTTGGACGCGCACACGAGCTTCCCGACGGGAAGTCCCATCTCTTTTGCGAAGTAGCCCGCAAGGATATCGCCGAAGTTGCCGGTTGGGACGACGTAGTCCACCCTGTCGCCCGGCTGGATGCGGCCCGCGCCCACAAGGTCGGCATAGGCTCTATAATAATAGACGACCTGCGGGGCGAGGCGGCCGATGTTGATGGAGTTGGCAGACGACAGGCAAACACCCTTGCCTTCGAGCAGCTGATCCTTACTGACGGCGGAGAAGATCTTCTTCACGCCGGTCTGCGCGTCGTCGAAGTTGCCGCGCACCGCGCACACGCAGACGTTCTCCCCGGCCTGCGTCGCCATCTGCGCCTGCTGCACGGCGCTCACGCCGCCGTAGGGGTAGAAGACGATGATCCTCGTGCCCGGCACATCGCGGAAGCCCTCCATCGCCGCCTTGCCGGTGTCGCCGGACGTGGCGGTCAGGATCAGGATCTCATCGTCCACGCCAAGCTTTTCCTTTGCCGCCGTCATCAGGCGCGGCAGCATCGAAAGCGCCACATCCTTGAAAGCGCTCGTCGGCCCGCGGAACAGCTCGAGAATGTGATCCTCGCCCACGGGAACGGTCGGCGTGAGATCATCGGTCTCAAACTTGCCGTCATAGCCCCCGCACACAAGCTTCGCCATCTCCTCCTCGGAGAAGTCCGGCAGGAGCTTGGAAAGAATGATCGTGGACATCGACAGCGTGTCGAGGCCCAACACGGATGTGTAATCGAAGCGGATGCCGTCAAACGACGGCATGGTGTAAAGGCCGCCGTCGGGGGCAAGGCCGTTTAAGATGGCCTGCGCGCTGCTTGCCTTTAACTTTTTATCGCGGGTGCTCTGATACTGCATGGACGTTTCCTCCTGTATCTTACGGGAAAACTTTTTGATTTTCCCTATTGTATTTTCACAAACGCTATGTTATATTGTTCCCATCAAAAAGTCAAGTGTTTTTATATCAGAGACATTTCGGTCAAACCGCACAAAATCGTCCGCACTTGACGGAGCATCCGAAAAAGAAAGAAGGTTCTTCCCATGAATATCGCGCTGCTGGGCTTCGGCACCGTCGGTTCTCACTTTTATCAATTATGTGCAGGGCGCGCCGATCTGCACATTTCCGCTGTGCTTTCCCGCCGCCCCCGTCCGGCGCTCACTTGCACCGTGACCGCCGACTATGATGAGATCGTGCGCGATCCCTCGATCGATATTATAGTAGAAGTCATGGGCGGCATCGAGCCGGCATACAGCTACCTCTGCGCGGCCATGCGCGCGGGCAAGCATGTCGTCACCGCGAACAAGCAGCTCATGTGCGCCCGCTTCGACGAGCTGACAAGTCTTGCCAAGGAGTGCGGCGTGGCGCTGCGCTGCACCGCCGCCGCGGGCGGCGGCATCCCGTGGCTCACTTCCCTTTCCCGTGCAGCGCAGCTCGATGAGATCACCGCAGTCGAGGGCATTCTGAACGGCACAACGAACTATATGCTCTCCGCCATGACGAACGCCGGCGCGGACTATGCCGCCGCACTTGCAAAGGCGCAGGAGCTCGGCTACGCCGAGGCCGACCCTACCGCAGATGTCGAGGGTCTGGACGCGCGGCGGAAGCTTGTTCTCTCCGCCGACCTTGCCTTCGGCGTGAACATCAGGGAAGAGGACATCCCCTGCGTCGGCATCTCGTCCGTCACCGCGGCAGACATCGCCAGGGCGAGGGAAGACGACCTGACCTGCAAGCTCATTGCCCGCGCGGAGAAAAGCGGCAGCGCGGTGGCCGCGTTCGTCTGCCCGACGCTCTTCCCCGCCTCCGCACCCGAGGCGCACACCGACGGCACCGGCAACCTCGTCACACTGTTCGCATCGCGCTTTGGCAAGCAGAGCTTCTCCGGCGCAGGCGCGGGCGGCTGGCCGACCGGCAGCAATGTGCTGCGCGACTGCCTTGATATCGCCGCCGGCTGCCGCAGCTTCTACGCCGATTCCTTCACCCCCCGCTCGGTGAATCTCTCCGGCACGCAGGGCAAGTGGCTGTTCCGCTGCATGGGCGAATATTTCGTCCGCGAATGCAGCGCCCGCGAGGCGTTCGACGCCTACGAATCTTACCGAAAGGATGACCCGCACGCGCTGCTTGCGCGCTACGCGGCCAAGGAGGAATAAAGCATGCTCAAAGTGCTCAAATTCGGCGGCTCTTCGCTTGCTGACGCGCACCAGTTCGCCAAGGTCAAATCCATCGTGGAATCAGACCCCGCCCGCCGCGTGGTCATCGTCTCCGCGCCGGGCAAGCGTTTCTCCGGCGACCACAAGATCACCGATCTTCTGTATCTCTGCGCCGCGCACATCAAGTACGGCGTTTCGTGCGAGGATATCTTCGCCATGATCCGCGACCGCTACAACGAGATCATCGCCGAGTGTGGCCTGACGATCAATCTTGACAGAGAGTTCGACGAGCTGTGGGACAAAATGCAGAACGGCATCAGCCAGGATGAGCTGGCCTCTCGCGGCGAATACTTCTCCGCGCGGCTGATGGCCGAGTATCTCGGCTATGATTTTCTTGATGCGGCCATGTGGGTCAAATTCAAATTCGACGGCACGGTCGATTCCGACGCGACTTACGCTGTGCTGCGCCGCGCATCGGACGGGCGCAGGGTCGTTATCCCCGGCTTCTACGGCGTGATGCCCGACGGGCACATCAAGACCTTCTCCCGCGGCGGCAGCGACATCACCGGTGCGCTTGCGGCGGCGGCGCTGGACGCGGACGTTTACGAAAACTGGACGGACGTCTCCGGTATCCTGATGGCCGATCCCCGCATCGTGGACGATCCCGAGCCGATCCGCCGCGTGACCTACAGCGAGCTGCGCGAGCTGAGCTACATCGGCGCGCAGGTGCTGCACGAGGGCACGATCTTCCCCGTTCGCGAGAAGAACATTCCCCTCAACATCCGCAACACCAACGCGCCCGACCATCCGGGGACGATGATCTTAGAGTCCATCGGCGACGAGCAGGAGGAGGGCGGCTTCATCACCGGCATCGCCGGCAAGAAGGGCTTTTCCGTCATCACCATCGCAAAGACCGGCATGTCGAGCGAATCCGGCACGCTGGTGAAGATCCTTGACATTCTGGCGCGCCATGAGGTCAACGTGGAGTACATTCCGTCGGGCATCGACATCGTCTCGCTCGTCGTCTCGACCGACAAGGTGTCGCGCTCGCTCTATGAAATGCTGGGCGAGCTGCAAAAAGAGGTGCAGCCGAATAAGATAACGGTAACGGAACATATCGCCATCGTCGCCGCCGTCGGCCGCAAGATGGCGTACCGTCCCGGCGTTTCCGGTAAGATCTTCGCCAAGCTCGGCGAAAACGGCGTGAACATCCGCATGATCACGCAGGGCCCCGAAGAGCTCAACATCATCGTGGGCGTGGAAGAAAAAGATTTCGAACAGGCCATCCGTGTCCTGTATAAGAGTTTTGTAAAGGAGAATGTAGTATGAAACAGGTCAATGTTGGTATTCTCGGCGCCACCGGCGCCGTCGGTCAGGAAATGATCAAAATTCTCGAAGAGCGCAGCTTCCCCGTTGCGTCCCTTCGTCCCATCGCAAGCGCCAGAAGCGCGGGCAGCAAAATCATGTTCCGCGGTCAGGAGTGCACCATCGTCGAGGCGTCTGACGACGCGTTTGAGGGCCTTGATATCGTCCTCGGCGCGGCCGAGAACGACATCGCCGAGCGTTTTGCCCCCTCGATCGTCAAGGCGGGCGCGGTGTTCGTCGACAATTCGAGCGCGTTCCGCCTCGACCCCAACGTCCCCCTTGTCATCCCCGAGATCAACCCCGAGGACGTGAAGTGGCACAAGGGCATCATCTCGAACCCCAACTGCACCACCATCGTCACCCTCGTGGCCATCAACGCCCTCGCCAAGGAGAGCCCCATCGAGACGATCATCGCCTCTTCCTACCAGGCCGTCAGCGGCGCGGGCAAGGGCGGCATCGACGAACTCAACAATGAGGTCAAGGCCCTTTCCGAGGGCAAGCACCTTGAGCCCAAGGTCTTCCAGTATCAGATCGCGTACAACATCATCCCCCAGATCGGCGGCGAGGCCTTCGAGGGCTACACCAGCGAGGAGATGAAGATGCAGAACGAGGGCCGCAAGATCCTCCACCTGCCCGAGATGAAGGTCAGCTGCACCTGCGCGCGCGTGCCCGTCATCCGCAGCCACAGCGTATCCGTGGTGCTGCGCACGAAGGAAAAGATCAGCGTCGAGCGCGCCAAGGAGCTCATCGCGAATGCTCCGGGCTGCAAGCTCGTCGATGACCTCAAGAACAAGGTCTACCCCATGCCGCTCGACACGTCCGATCAGGATATCGTCTATGTCGGCCGCATCCGCGAGGATCTGACCGACGAGCGCGGTCTGAACCTCTGGTGCTGCGGTGACCAGGTCCGCAAGGGCGCCGCCACCAACACCATCCAGATCGCGGAGCTGCTGCTTAAGTAAAATTCCCTCTCTTAGTTGCATTTACCACTGACAAGTCCCTCATTTCGTGTTATACTGCGCGGCAGAAACCAACGAAATGAGGGATTTTTATGGTTCGCAAGATCATTCAGATCGACGAAGATAAATGCAACGGCTGCGGCAGATGCGCCGCAGCCTGCCACGAGGGCGCCATCGGCATGGTAAACGGCAAGGCCGTGCTCCTGCGCGACGACTACTGCGACGGTCTCGGCGACTGTCTGCCCGCCTGTCCGGCGGACGCCATTCATTTTGTCGAGCGCGAGGCCTCGGCTTACGACGCGCAGGCTGTGCTCGCCCACAAGGTCAGCCAGCTCGGCGCGAAGGAGCCGCCCTCCGCCGGCTGTCCCGGCTCGCGCATGCGGCAGATCCCGCGCGGGGAGACCCCTTCCCCTGCGCAGGGCGCGCCGGGTGTCTCGCAGCTGCGTCAGTGGCCCTGCCAGATCCGGCTCGTGCCGGTGAACGCGCCGTATTTTAACGGTGCCAAGCTCCTCATCGCGGCGGACTGCACAGCCTATGCCTATGCAAAAATGCACGAGGACTTCATGCGCGGCAAGATCACGCTGATCGGCTGCCCGAAGCTTGACGGCGCCGACTACAGTGAAAAGCTCACGGATATCCTCCGCGAAAACGATATTCAGAGCGTTACCGTCGCGCGCATGGAGGTCCCCTGCTGCGGCGGACTGGAGCTGGCGGCAAAAAAGGCGCTGCAGCAGAGCGGAAAATTTATTCCATGGCAGGTCGTAACGATCACCGTGGACGGAACGGTCCTTGCATAACGCTCCGCCGGAGCAGCACAAGGGGTGGGAAGCAGAGGCGCTTCCCGCCCCTTGTTTATTTTGACAAGAAAATTCCGTTTTGTGTTGTGCATTTCCCCATTCTTTTCCAAAGGCCGCAACTTTCATTTGACAAAGCAGGCGGGCATTGCTATGCTATCATTACAAATCGGAAACGTTACCGGTAAGGTTTCCGGCTTGTGTTGAACGGGAGGAGGCTCATCTGCTTGACCATCAAGGATATTGCCCGCCTGTCGGGCGTGAGCGTCAGCACTGTCTCCCGTGTGCTCAATGATCGGCCCGATGTCAGCGAGGATTGCCGCGAGCGCGTACGCGCGGTGATCGAGACGCACAAATATGTTCCCAACAACAGCGCGCGCGATCTGGTCAAGGTCCGCTCCGATGCGATCGGCCTTGTGGTGCGCGGCGTGCAGAACCCGTTCTACACCGATATCATCCACGCCATCGAGCGCAAGCTCGACGCGGCGGGCTACACCATGGTCATGCGGCAGATCGCATCGTGCGACGATGAGCTCAAGTGCGGCGCCGTGATGGAGCGCGAAAAGCGCCTGCGCGGCATTGTGTTCCTCGGCGGCCGCAGCGACTATACCACCGGCGAGGTCGCGCTGCTGAACGTGCCGTTCGTCTGCTGCACCTACACCAATTCCTACGGCACGCTGCGCCAGACGGAATACTCCTCTGTTTCCATCATCGATGAGCAGGAGGCCTGCCGCGCAGTCAGAGAGCTTTACAAAAACGGTCACCGCCGCATCGCCGTGCTGACCGCCGACCCCGAGGACTGCTCCATCTCCCAGCTGCGCTATCTGGGCTATCTGCGCGCCCTGCATGAATTGGGGATCGAGCCGCACGAGGGCGATCTTATCTGCGCGCGGGATTTTACCATTACCACCGCTTACGATGCCATGCGCGAACGGCTGCGCGCGCCGGCTGATTTCACGGCCGTGTTTGCCATCGCCGACGATATGGCCATCGGCGCGATGCGCGCGCTGCGCGAGAGCGGCCGCTCCATTCCGGAGGACTGTTCTGTCATCGCCATCGACGGCATCAATGTCTCCGAGTACATCCACCCCATGCTCACCACGCTCTGTCAGCCGATGACCGCCATGGGCGAGACGAGCGTGGATATCCTGCTCGACATGGTCGAGGGGCGCGGCGGCAACCGCCACGTCACGCTGCCGACCACCCTGCGCGCGGGCGCTTCCGTGCGCGATCTGACAAAATGATTTTCCCGCGGTCAACGCGTGAAAATAAATTTGAAAAGGAGTTAATGACAACATGAAAAAGTATCTTGCACTGATCCTTGCCCTTGTCATGGCGCTCTCCCTTGTCGCCTGCGGCGACAAGAAGGACGACGCTCAGGACAGCACTGACGGCAATACCACCCCCACTGCCACCGGCCGCGT
This sequence comes from uncultured Oscillospiraceae bacterium, assembly GCA_934597535.1. Taxonomy (GTDB): domain Bacteria; phylum Bacillota; class Clostridia; order Oscillospirales; family Oscillospiraceae; genus Hominicoprocola. The sequence goes on from CAKTRT010000001.1 coordinate 52,726, forward strand.
CTACTGGCTGAACTTCAAGCCCGAGGCTGATGCTACGCTGCAGAAGGTCGCCGGCATGTACACCGAGAAGACCGGCGTGCCCGTCACCATTCTGACCGCCGCTTCCGGCACCTACAACGAGACTCTGACCGCTGAGATGGACAAGTCCGCTCCCCCGACGATGTTCGTCGTGGGCAACCAGGCCGCTATCGGCACCTGGGGCGACTACTGCTATGATCTCACCGGCACCGACATCGTCAATGAGCTGAGCACCGATGCCTACAACCTCTATGACGACGCAGGCAAGCTCTGCTCCATCGGCTACTGCTATGAGTGCTACGGCATCATCGTCAACGAGGACCTGCTGGAAAAGGCCGGCTACACCCTCGCCGACATCACCAACTTTGACTCCCTCAAGAAGGTAGCCGAGGACATCCACGCCCGCGCTTCCGAGCTCGGCTTCGACGCTTTCACCTCCTCTTCCATGAGCGACGACTCCAGCTGGCGCTTCACCGGCCACCTTGCCAACCTCGAGTACTACTACGAGTCCGTGGACGATCCCGACGCCTGGAAGGTCTGCCCCCCGAGCATCAAGGGTACTTATATGCAGAACTACAAGAACCTGTGGGATCTGTACATCAACAACAGCGCTGTGAATCCTGCTGATCTGGCTGCCGGCGGCTTTGACGCTCAGGCCGAATTCGGCAAGGAGCAGGCCGTGTTCTATCAGAACGGCTCTTGGGAATGGGCTGCCCTGACCGGCACCGGCGATGGTCAGTACGGTCTTGACAACCTCTCCATGATCCCGTTCTACTGCGGTGTGGACGGCGAGGAGAACGCGGGTCTCAACTGCGGCACCGAGAACTGCTGGGCTGTGAACGCCAAGGCTTCCGAGGAAGACATTCAGGCGACTCTCGACTTCATGAAGTGGATGGTCACCGATGCTGAGGTCTCCCGCATGCTGGTCGATGAATTCGCCGCCATGCCTTACAAGAACGCTGCCGAGTCCACCAACGGTTTCCTGGCCGACGCCAACGAGTACGCCATGAACGGCAACTACGTCATGCCTTGGGTCACCAACTTCCAGCCCAACGTTGACGCTTACCGCGCCGCGCTCGTCTCCGCGATGAACCAGTATGACGCCGACCAGAGCGACGCCAACTGGGAGCTGGTCAAGACCTCCTTTGTGGACGGCTGGGCCACCCAGTACGCTGCCGCCAACGGCTAAGTCTGTCGTTTTCGCAGCATACGATAACTGAACGGAGGGGCGGGCGGTTTCGCCCGCCCCTCTTTGCATCTCACGGCGCGCGCCGCAGGAGGCCTTCGCCGTGCATAGAAAAAGCAAAATAAAATTCTTGGTTGGGAGTTGATCGAATTGAAACGTAAACGCGACGTCGCGGCAGTCAACAGCACAACGATCCGCAGATCCACCCGGCGCTGGTTCCCGCTTTTTATGGGTCCTATGGTCTGCGCTTTCGCCATCGGCTTTGTCTATCCGTTCTTTAAGGGCATCTATCTCTCGTTCTGCAAATTCAAGGTCACGAGCGACGCGACGTTCATCGGCCTTGCAAACTACCGCCGCGCATTTCAGGACGCGAGCTTTGTCCACTCGTTCTGGTTCACAGCGCTGTTTGCGGTGGTGTCGCTGGTACTTATCAACGTGCTGGCCTTTGCCGTGGCCTATGTGCTCACGCAGGGCATCAAGGGCAGCAACCTGTACCGCACGGTGTTTTTCATGCCGAACCTCATCGGCGGCATCGTGCTCGGCTACATCTGGTCGATGATCTTTGACGGTATCCTCTCGCGCTACGGCACGTCCATCCTGTTGGAGACGAAGTATGGCTTCTGGGGCCTGATCATCCTGATGTGCTGGCAGCAGATCGGCTATATGATGATCATTTACATCGCAGGCCTGCAGGCCGTGCCCGAGGACATGCTCGAGGCCGCAAAGATCGACGGCGCCAGCCGCTGGCAGACACTCTGGAAGGTCACGATCCCGAACGTCATGCCGTCGATCACCATCTGCACGTTCTTATCGCTCACGAACGGCTTTAAGCTCTTCGACCAGAACCTCGCCCTGACCGGCGGCCAGCCCTACAACATCCTGCCCGACGGCAGCTCCATCAAAACGACCGAAATGCTCGCGCTGAACATCCTGAACACGTTCTACGGCCAGAACGCCAACTCGCGCGGCACCGCGCAGGCCAAGGCTGTGCTGTTCTTCATTCTCGTGGCGTCCATCGGTCTGCTTCAGCTCAGTGCCAACCGCAAAAAGGAGGTGCAGCAGTAATGAATAGCAAACACTCCCTCTCTGCCGAAAAGCGGTGCAAGACGATCCTATCGATCGTGCTGGCCATCATCTGCATCATCTACGTGCTGCCGGTGCTCACGGTGGTCATCAACTCCTTCAAGCTCAACACCTTTGTCAAGACCGACACCTTTGCCCTCCCGAATGAGGAGAGCTTTGCCAGCTGGTCAAACTTTATCAAGGGTCTGACGTTTGGCAACTACCCGTTTCTAAAGTCCGCGGGCTACAGCCTTTTCATCACCGTGGTCTCCACCGCGCTGATCCTGCTGTGCACCTCCATGGCCGCGTGGTACATTGCGCGCGTGGACAGCAAATTCTGCCGCGCGATCTATTACCTCTGCGTCTTTTCAATGGTCGTGCCCTTCCAGATGGTCATGTTCACCCTCTCCAAAACGGCTGACACCGTCAAACTCCCCTACTTCAACTTCTCATCCGGCAGCTTTCAGCTGGTGGGGCTGAACACACCGTGGACGATCCCGATCATTTACCTCGGCTTCGGCGCAGGACTGGCGATCTTCATGTTCGTCGGCTTTGTCAAGTCGATCCCGATGGAGATCGAGGAAGCGGCTGCCATCGACGGCTGCGGCCCGCTGCGCACATACTTCTCCGTTGTGCTGCCGATGCTGCGCCCCACGATGATCTCCGTCGGCATTCTCGAGATCATGTGGGTGTGGAACGACTATCTGCTGCCCTATCTCGTGCTCGACCGCACGAAGTACATGACCATCCCCATCCACATCCAGTACCTCAAGGGCAGCTACGGCACCGTCGACCTCGGCGCGACGATGGCGCTGATCCTGCTGAGCATCATCCCTGTCATCGTGTTCTACCTGCTGTGCCAGAAGCACATCATCAAGGGCGTGGCCGCAGGCGCGGTAAAGGGTTAACGCCTTTCATCCTTCATTTTCCAGAAAGAAGTGGTTCCATTGATCGAACGTTCCTCCGGCATTCTGATGCCGATCTCGTCCCTTCCCTCGCCCCACGGCATCGGCACGATGGGCAAGGCCGCCTATGACTTTGCCGACTTTCTCGCCGCCGCGGGGCAGAAATACTGGCAGCTCTTGCCGCTCGGCCCGACGAGCTACGGCGACTCGCCGTATCAGAGCTTTTCGTCCTTTGCGGGTAACCCGTATTTCATCGACTTGGACTTGCTCGTCAAAGATAAGCTCCTGACGCGCGCGGAGGTCAACGCCTGCGACTGGGGCGACGATCCCCGCTATGTCGACTACGGCAAAATCTACGCGAGCCGCTTCACGCTGCTCGAAAAGGCCAAGACGCGCGGCTTTACGCGCGACCGCGAGGCCGTCGCGGCATTTGAGCGGGAAAATGAGCGCTGGCTGCCGAACTACGCCCTCTTCATGGCGCTCAAGCGCCACTTCGGCATGAAGTCTTGGACGGAATGGGACGACGGAGACATCCGCTGCCGCAGAAGCAGCGAGGTCATCGAGCGCTACCGTGCCGAGCTGCGCGAGGATGTGGAGCTGTTCACCTACATTCAGTTTCTCTTCTTCCGCCAGTGGACGGCGCTCAAGGACTATATCCACGCGCAGGGCATCCGCATCATCGGCGATCTGCCGATCTACGTGGCGCTCGACTCCGCCGACGTGTGGGCAGAGCCAGAGATGTTCCAGCTCGATGAGCGCAGCGTGCCCACCGAGGTCTCCGGCGTCCCGCCCGACTGCTTCAGCGAGGATGGGCAGCTCTGGGGCAACCCGCTCTACAACTACGAGGCCATGGCGAAGGACGGCTTCGGCTGGTGGATCCGCCGCGTCGGCGGCGCGCAGAAGCTCTACGACGTCATCCGTATCGACCATTTCCGCGGCTTTGAAAGCTACTGGTCCATCCCTTACGGCGAGACGACCGCGAAAAACGGCCGCTGGGTCAAGGGTCCCGGCATGTCGCTCGTCGGCGTGCTGACCGGCTGGTTCCGCGACCTCGACTTCATCGCCGAGGATCTCGGCTATCCCTCGCCCGAGGTCGTGCAGCTGCTGAGCGATTCCGGTCTTCCCGGCATGAAGGTCCTCGAGTTTGCGTTCGACTCGCGCGATCCGAGCAACTATCTGCCGCACAGCTGCAATTTCAACAGCATCTGCTACACCGGCACGCACGACAACGCCCCCCTCGCCCTCTGGCGCACGGAGGCCGACAAGGCGGACATCGCGTTTGCGAAGAAATACCTCGGCCTGAACGACGAGGAGGGCTTCAACGCCGGCATCATCCGCGGCGGCATGAGCTGCCAGAGCCGGCTGTTTGTCGCGCAGATGCAGGATTGGCTGGGTCTCGGCAAGGGCTGCCGCATGAATACCCCCGGCACCACAGGCGGCAACTGGCAGTGGCGCATGCTGAGCGGCGAGGCAGGCAAAAAGCTTGCGAAGTCCATCCGCGAAACGACCCGCATCTACGGGCGGCTGTGAACCGTTCTCCCTTTTGAACTCAACAAAAAACCGCCGGTCTGAAAGCTTCAAACCGGCGGTTTTTGTAATATTCTGTCAGAATATTACGTTGCGTATTCGCTTTTTCGACTCAAAAGTCGATCGTGCCCTCCAGCACGCGCAGGTCGTACGGCTCGTAAACGACCTTGCGGTACTTATCCACGTCGAGCTTCACACCCGTCCAGTCGGAGTGGATCTCGCCGTTCTGCTTGATAAGGATATCGTAAAGGATATCGTAGGTCACGCCATTTTCATCCGTCTCTACGATAGTGGAATAGGGCAGGGTCTTATGGTAGGTCATGTGCAGGCCCTTGTAATCAAAGTGGTATCCGTTTCGCATCCGGCAGCCGTCAAGCCCCTTGTAGGTAAAGTGCGCCTTAAGATCCGCAAGGATCTTGTCGCCCTTCTCCTCGTAGAGGTTCTCCGGCGTGGTTTCGGTGTAGTCGTAGCGGAACTGCACGGGGATGCCGTACCTGCGCCAGCGCTCGGCATAATTCTCCAGCTCGCCCGCCGGATAGTCAAGGTACAGCACACAGTTCACACGCTTGGGCGTTGCGATACGGGCCACGACCTCATCCGGCGATTCCTCCACATACTTTGTCAGGTGGCGGGAGATGTTGATGCAGGTGATCTTGCGGCGGTTGCGCTCGGTAAAAGCGATCATCTCCTCCGCGCTGCAGCCGGGCTGCACGGGGAAGGTCGTATTGATATAGATCTTGTGCGTGGCAGGAATGGCATCGAGCATGCGCTGCAGCGCCTTGAGGTTGGCAAACGGCTCGCCGCCGGTAAAAACAAAGTCGCAGCGCGGCGTAATCGCATCCATCACGGCGATGCTCTCAATGATCTTCTCCACGCTGAATCCCTCAGCATGGGCATATTCCTGTTTGTTCACGCAGAAGGGGCAATGGTTGCGGCAGTCGTATGGCACGAATACCGTGACGGTAGCGCCGCCCTCGCGCGTTTTATAGGGGTGACTCATTGGTTGTCGTCCGTCCTCTGTCAAAAAATCATAAATATTTTACTCTTAAATGCTGCGGAATGCAAGCCGAAAAGCGTGCAAAATGCGCAAAATTACGTCTTCTCCGCCGCCAGCAGCGCCCGCACATAGGCAAACGCCGCCTCCTCGCCCTCCTCTTTGAGCACGAGCAGCATTTTGCCGATCAGCTCGCCGGTCTCCGGATGGATGAGGATGTGGCCAAGAGAGCGCTTGAAGTAATCATACGGCGAAGCCTGCGTATACTTTTCGCCCTGGTAGATCCGGCAGGCGGCAATGCGGTCGCAGAACATTTCAGCGACATATCTGAGCGGCATTCTGCATCCGCCCATATAGACCCTGCCATCCTCGCCGATGCAATAGTCGATCCAATATTCAAAGTGGTGGCGGTTGCGCCCCTTGTGATGGAGCCACGCAAGGCTCACGCCGTTTTCGCGGCGCTCGGCGTCGTTCGGGCTGCGGTAGCCCTGATAGTATTTCACGCCTCGCCAAAATTCCTGCGGACTGTATTTACTCAGATCGTGCGTCAGCCCCTGCCGGTACAATCCCAGCCGGAAGCAGTAACGGCACACCAGATGGCGGTGCTGCGTGATCGTTTTGAAATGCTCCCATGCCCGCATGACGCCGCCTCCTCCGCAAATCATCAGGCCGCCCGTCGGGCGGCCCGCCATTTCTCCCCCGCACCGCAGGATGGACGGAGGGGTAATGTAGAGATTCTATATCAAACCCTGCGAAAATGCAACAGCGTATTTTTGCTGTAAAACTGCACACAATGAGGGCAAGGGCGGCAGGACCCTTGCCCTTTTGTCTCCGCCGCGCGGTGTCCCGCACCTTCTTCGGAGTGCCGCGCGGCGAGAGCGTAATGCACCTCGGCAAAAAAAGGGGCGCGGCCTTCGCCGCGCCCCTTTTGCTGCAAGCAAGCCCTTTTTACAGGCTCTTCTCGTAGCTCTCGATCATCTTCTTGACCATCTGGCCGCCGACGGAACCGGCCTCGCGGGAGGTCAGTTCGCCGTTGTAGCCTTCCTTGAGGTTGACGCCGACCTCATTGGCGGCTTCCATCTTGAACTTGTTCATAGCGGCCTTAGCCTCGGGGACGTTGAGCTTGTTGGTATTCTTGGTAGACATAGTTGTTACTCCTTTTTTGATTTGTTGGTTTGATTTTTGCGGTGTGATTGGGTATCGCAAGGGTAGTTTGGCTCATAGAAAATCGGATATGCGCGTATTTTGCTGGTAAGTTTTTCAGCCGCTGTGCGATTTGACAATCCCTTCCGTTTCCTCTATAATTAACGCAGAATTTTTTCGGAGGTACCGCATCATGATCTCTTCCGACAATCGCCGCTATGCATATCAGAACGCCCAGCTCATCGAGGTTATCTGCCAGCTGCGTTTTCCCACCATCCTCTCCATCGACACGCGCGAGCCTGCCGACTTTCAGGAGACTATCCGCGCAGCGTTTCCGCGCTACCAGTGTCAGGTGGAGCAGCTCCCTGCTGCAAACGGCGCGCGGCCGCAGACGGTGAACAACCACACCTTCCTCTCTGACGACGGCAGCTGCAAGCTAAGCCTGACCAAGGATTTTATCGCCCTTTCCACCATGCGCTACTCGCATTGGGAAGATTTCGCCGCGCGTCTGGATGAGCCGCTCGGGCAGTTCATCCAGATCTACCGTCCCGCCTGCTTTGACCGCATCGGCCTGCGCTATGTCAACGCTTTTTCGCGCGAAAAGCTGTCGCTCACGGGCCGCCGCTGGAACGACCTGCTGCAGCCGTGCTACCTCGGTGTGCTCGACGAGGATGAGATCGACGAAGCGAGCGTCATCAAATGCTCGGTAGATATCGAGCGCAGACTCGACAGCCGCGCCGCACTCAAGCTGCACGCAGGTCCCGGCTTTGTGCAGCGCAACATCCGCAGCGGCAATCAGATCCAGCAGGTGCAGGAAAAGGAAGTGCGCTTCATTTTCGATCAGGACATCTATTCCGGCGCAAAGGTCAAGGTCGCAGCTGTGGCGGAAACGCTCGAAATGCTCCACGGACACGCCGACAGCGTGTTTTCCGACGCGATCACCACCGTGCTCCACGATGCGATGGAGCCGGTCTGCCTGTAAGGCTGCCCGCGATGAAAGAGAACACGCATGAGCTGGCGCTCAGCGGTATGTTCTGCGCGCTGGCTGTCGCCTTGCTGTGGATGAGCGGCATCCTGCCGCTGGCGACCTACGGCTTTCCCATCCTCGCCTCGCTGGCGCTGCTGCCCGTGCGCGAGGAATGCCGCGCCAGCTATGCATGGAGCTGCTTTGCCGCTGCAGCGATCCTCGGCCTGCTGCTGTGCGCGGATCCGGAAGCAGCGCTGCTGTTCTGCTTCCTTGGCTACTATCCGCTGCTCAAGCCGCGTTTCGACGCGCTCTCCTCCCGCACAGCGCGGCTGCTGTGCAAGTTGGCGCTCTGTGCCGTCACGATGGGCGTCATGTACGCGCTCCTTATTTTTGTACTGCGGCTGCCCGCTGTAGTGGAGGAGCTCTCCGGAACGGCGCCGTGGCTGCTGTGGGCAACGGCGGCAGCAGGACTGCTGCTCTTTTTGATCTACGACCTGCTCATCGACCGCCTTGCGGCGGTCTACCGCAGCCGCCGCAAAAAACGTGGGTAAAGTGGATAAATTCTTCCCTGTTTTGTTATTCATCCCGCCAAAAGCATGAACAAAACGCAATTTTTCATTGAAAAAATTGCGTTTTGTTTTATAGTATATTCAGGTAAGCTATTACCTTTCCATTCCCTTCCGCCCGCGCTTACTCCACCTCAACGTAACGCCCGCGGAAAATACAGAAGGAGGAAAGCGTTCCGCCGGACCGGCGGTGCGGCAGTGTGGAGACCTGCCGTAAAGCAGTGCGCGCAAGCGGCTGCGAGGCTCTGCATCGCGGAGGCGGCAGGGCTGCGGTCCTATCTATGGCAGAGGTCATTCTGAAAAACATCAAGAAGGTATACCCCAACGCCGAGCCGAAAAAGAAGAAAAAGGACAAGGAAGAAGCGCCCGAGAAGAAGTATAACCTGCAGGTCACCGACGAAGGCGTCGTTGCGGTGCAGGAGTTCAGCATTGATGTTGCCGACAAGGAGTTTATCGTTCTCGTTGGCCCAAGCGGCTGCGGCAAGTCCACCACGCTGCGTATGATCGCAGGGCTTGAGGAGATCAGCGGCGGCGAGCTGTATATCGACGGCAAGCTCATGAACGATGTTGCTCCCAAGGACCGCGACATTGCCATGGTCTTCCAGAACTATGCGCTTTACCCGCATATGACGGTTTACGAAAATATCGCTTTCCCGCTCAAGCTGAAAAAGCTCAGCGAAACGGACGCCAACGGCAAGACCGTCCATAAGAAAATGCCCGCCAGTGAGATCGACCGCCGCGTGCGCGAGGCGGCTGAGATCCTTGACATCACCCAGTTCCTCGACCGCAAGCCCAGGGCGCTCTCCGGCGGTCAGCGCCAGCGCGTAGCCATCGGCCGCGCTATTGTGCGCAGCCCCAAGGTGCTGCTGATGGACGAGCCGCTGTCAAACCTCGACGCCAAGCTTCGCAACCAGATGCGCGCGGAGATCATTAAGCTGCGCGAGAAGATCGACACCACGTTTATCTACGTCACGCACGATCAGGTCGAAGCGATGACGCTCGGCGACCGCATCGTCATCATGCGCGACGGCTTTATCCAGCAGATCGGCACGCCGCAGGAGGTCTTCAACCATCCGGCCAATTTGTTTGTCGCGGGCTTTATCGGTTCGCCGCAGATGAACTTCTTTGAAGATTGCGCGCTGACCAAGACTGCGGACGGCTACTCTATCACCGTTCTGGGGCACACTGCCGCGCTCACCGCCGCGCAGAGCGAAAAGCTTGCTGCCGCAGGCGTGGAAAGCCGCAGCATCACCGTCGGCGTACGCCCGGTACACGTTTTGCTCGGCAATGACGGCATTGATGCGGAGGTCGATGTCAGCGAGCTGATGGGCAGCGAGCTGCATCTTCACCTAAACGCGGGCGGACACGATGTCGTCGCAGTCGTCCCCACCGCCAACATTGATACCGGCGCCTATGCGCGCCACACGGCGGTGAAGTTCAGCTTTGATCCCCGTCTTGTGCATCTGTTTGATCCCGATTCTGAAAAGAATCTGATTTGAATTATGCCATCCCCAAGGGGATGGAGGGTTGCAGCGCTGCGCGCTGCACGGGCAAAGGGGGTATTCTCTTCTCGAAGAGAATACCCCCTTTGAATCCCCCAGAGAAGGACGAGGGGAGTCTCCCTCGCCCCCCCGACATTGGCAGTTTGGCACTTGAAGAACTGCTCGGCCTGCGGAATCAGGTGCGGTGTACATGGCTTCGCCATGAATCCCTGCGTCTCGTTACCGATCGCAACCGCGCCTTACTATCGTGAGGCGCGAGTGACGTTATCTCGGCGGCAGACTGCGTGTCGAATGCGGCATTGCTGCGCTCGCCGCATTGATTAGCACTCCGGTAGGTGGAAATTAGTTTGCACTCCTACAAGATGAGCAGAGCGGCACCCGCAAGGGGTGTACCGCATCCGTAAGGCGGCAAAGCCGCCAACGGCTGCGCAACAGCGGATAATAGAAGCAGAGGCAAATCGTCTTGCAATGCTAAACGCGGCAAAGCCGCGCGCAGGCAGCTGCATTCCGGAGGCTCAAAGATTGTTCAAGCTCCAAACTGCCAATCTAAACCTTTCTCTTGGGGGATCTAAAGGGGGCCATTCTCTTTTGCGAAAGAGAATGGCCCCCTTTGCCGTTCCCCTGCGACGCGCAGGGAACTATATCATTCGATAGAAAGATAATACTTAATAGGCAACGCCCCAATAAATATCCGTCGTGCATTCCTTGCCGCAGCAGACGCACTTGCCGGTGGTGCCGCTCTGCTTGAGGGGCATGCAGCGGGAGGAGACGCCCGCGGCTTCCTTCATCTTGAGCTCGCACTCGAGACTGCCGCACCACTTGGTGCGGGCGAAGCCGCCGCGGCCGGAGGCCATTTCCTTGACCTCATCGATGGTTTTTAAGTCGAACGTGTTGTCCTCGAGATTCTTTTCCGCCACGGCGTACATGTTGTCGTGGATGGCGTCGAGCAGCGTCTTGATCTCATCGACGATGCCGTCGATCTTCGCCGTGACCTTTTCGCCGTTGTCGCGGCGGACGAGGCAGCAGTTGCCCTCGGCCAGGTCGCGGGGGCCAAGCTCGAGCCGGATGGGCACGCCGCGCATCTCGTACTCGGCACACTTCCAGCCCATGGACTGGTCACTGTCGTCCAGCTTAACGCGGACGTCGGCGGCGATGAGGTCCGCCATCACGCTCTTGGCGGTCTCGAGCACCTCGGGATTCTTGTGCGCGGCGATAGGCACGATGACGACCTGCGTGGGCGCGATGCGCGGGGGCAGGACAAGGCCGTTGTTGTCGCCGTGGGTCATGATGACCGCGCCGATCATGCGCGTGGTGGATCCCCAGGACGTCTGGAACGGGTACTGGAGCTTGTTGTCGCGGCCGGTGAAGGTCACGTCGTAGGCGCGGGAGAACTTGTCGCCAAAGTAGTGGCTCGTCGCACCCTGAAGGGCCTTGCGGTCCTTCATCATGCACTCAACGGTGTAGGTCGCCTCGGCGCCCGCAAACTTCTCCTTGTCGGTCTTGCGGCCAGGGACGACGGGGATGGCGAGCACGTGGCGGAAGAAATCGGCGTAGCAGTTGAGCTGCTGCATCGTCTCAGCCTGCGCCTCCTCAGCGGTCTCGTGGATGGTGTGACCCTCCTGCCACCAGAACTCGCGCGAGCGCAGGAACGGGCGGGTGGTCTTCTCCCAGCGGATCACGGAGCACCACTGATTGTAGAGCATCGGCAGCTGGCGGTAGGTCTGTAAGACGCGGGACCAGTGGTCGCAGAACATCGTCTCGGACGTAGGACGGAAGGCAAGGCGCTCTTCGAGCTTCTCGCTGCCGCCCATCGTGACCCACGCCACCTCCGGCGCGAAGCCGTTGACGAGCTCGCCCTCTTTTTTGAGCAGGCTCTCGGGAATCAGGACGGGCATCGCCACGTTCTCGTGTCCGGTCTTTTTGAACTCGGCGTCCATCAGGCGCTGCATATTCTCCCAGATGGCGTAGCCATAGGGGCGCAGGATGGTAAAGCCCTTGACGCTGGCGTACTCGACAAGCTCTGCCTTGCGGCAGATGTCGGTGTACCATTGGGCAAAATCGTCTTCCAGATTCGTGATCTGTTCTACCTTTTTCTCTTTGGCCATTGTTATGTTCTCCCTTTTCTCAGGATAGAGTTCTGAACTGTTATTGTATTGGTTTTGCGCCGAATTGTCAAGCGCGCAGGCGAGGAAAAGGGACGGAAAGGCAATGCCTTTCCGTCCCTTTCTGTCTTTTTCACACCACCGTTGGGAATTTGAGGATGGCCTTGAAGAGGTCGCCGTCAATGGCAAGCGACATTGTTCCGCCCTGCAGCTCGGTCAGGCTGCGCGCGATGGACAGTCCCAGCCCATTGCCCTCGGTCGATCTGGAGCTGTCGCCGCGCACAAAGCGCTCCATCAGCTCCTCGGCGGGAATGTTCAGCGCCGCGCGCGAGGTGTTTTTAAAGGTCACGACCGCGTCGCCGCCGGTCTTTTCCAGCGTCAGATACACGCGCGTGCCGCTTTGCGCGTACTTGCAGATATTAGAAAGCAGGTTATCGATCACGCGCCACATCAGCGCGCCGTCCACATTGCAGAAGAGCTCCTTCTCCGGCAGCACATCTACCAGCGTCAGCTCAGCAGCGGCAAGTCGCTCGCCGTATTCGCCGGAGACCTGCGCCAAAAGCTCATTCATGCTGCACCGCGCAGCGTTCACCGGCAGGTTGCCGGTTGTCGCCTTGCTCGCCTCGACCAGATCTTCGGTGAGCTTTTTGAGCTTGAAAGCCTGCCGCTTGAGCACATTCAGATACTCTTCCTCCTGCTCGGGAGTGTGCTCGTGCTGCAGGAGATCGACATAATTGATGATGCTTGTCAGCGGCGTTTTGATATCGTGCGAAACGTTTGTGATCAGTTCCGTTTTCAGCCGCTCACTTTTGAGCTGCTTTTCCACAGCGATCGCCATGCCGTCGCCGATGGAGTTCAAATTCTCGGCGTGGCGCTTTAGATCCCAGTACATCCACTTCGTGTCCACCTGCACATTCAGATCTCCTGCGGCAAGGGCTTCCCCCTCCTTCTGGAGCTTGCGCAGCTGGAGAGAAAACAGGCACGCCGCGATGGACAGCACGAACAGCGTCAGCAGCAGCATCCCACCCGCGCGGCCGCTTGCAAGGGCAAAGAGCAGCGTGCTGACCACACAGCAGCCCACCACCGTGCGCCAGATCATCGGGATGCCCCCGACGATGCCGCGGCAGAGCGCGCAGAGCGTCCGCCAGCACCATTTGACCGCGCGCCAGCAGAAATGCAGCACATAGAATGTGACCGTGTGCCGCCACCATTTGCCAGCCTTCACGCGCGTGCAGAGCGTCATCCACAATCCCAGCACCAGCACGGCAAGAAGGAAAGCAACGCCAAGCAGTGCCAGATCATAGGGCGGCGTGTAATAGTCTGCATACATACGGAACGCATCGACACCAGCAGTACACAGAAACACGCCGGCAAAGCAGTCGAGCGCAAGATAGAGGTCAAAGGGGATCCTCTCCTGCCAGCCGGTCTCGATCGCGCCGTCCTCGCGCCGCCCTGCGCTGCGCGCCAGAAAGATGAAAAGGACCAGCTCCGCTATGCTGAGCAAAATAAGCATCGTTGCCGCGTTCTCGCCCCAGCCGAGCATATTGTCGTAAAAGCTCTTTGCCCAGTAAACATCGTCCTGCGCGGCCAGGTCTGCGGCAAGGTAAAAGCTGAATTCTTTGCCGGCATAGACGGTGCTGTAGCAGAAGGCATCTCCCTCGCCGACATTGCTGAATTCCGCTTCTCCCTGCTCGTCCGTCACGCGGAAGCGAATGTTGCTGTAGCTGTTGTCCGCGGGAAAGATTTTGTCCAGCTCATAGCCGCCGCTGACCGCGCGCTGGTACTCGTCAAGCGCTTCCCACGCCTCGCGGCTGGCCGCGCCAAAACAGACGTCGCTCGTATAAAAGTCCTTTCCCATGCCGCCATAGGAAAAGGCCAGTCCCGCCGCGTAAGCGAGCATCAGCGGTACGATCAGCGCCGCCAGCAGAAAGGCGCCCGCCTTGGCCCAGAAATTGCGTGTCCACGCTGCTTTCATTTTTTATCCTCCATTTTGTACCCCAGTCCCCACACGACTTTCAGGTAGCGCGGCTCGGAGGGGTTGATCTCGAGCTTCTGCCGCAGGTGGCGGATGTGCACGCTCACCGACGTCTCCGCCCCCAGCGAATCCTCCTTCCACACCAGCTCATAGATCTGGGCGGAGGAATAGATGCGCCCGGGATTCTTCATCAGCAGCCGCAGGATGTTGAACTCGATGGGCGTGAGCGCGACCTCGTCGCCATCGACCGTCACGTTCTTCTTCTCCTCATCAAGCACGATGGGGCCGACGGTGTAGACGTTCGGCTTTTCCTCTTCCTTTTTTGCGCCCAGCTGCGTGTAGCGCCGCAGCTGAGAGCGCACGCGCGCCAGCACCTCCACGGGGTCAAAGGGCTTGGTGATGTAATCGTCCGCGCCGATGTTCAGGCCCAAAACCTTGTCGCTGCTCTCGCTCTTGGCGGTGAGCAGGATGATGGGCACGTTGCTCTTTTCGCGTAATTTCGCCGTCGCAGCGATGCCGTCGAGCTGCGGCATCATGATATCCATCAGGATCAGATGGATGTCGTTTTGCTCCACGACCTCCAGCGCCTCGCGCCCATTGTGCGCTTCAAACAGACAGTAGTCCCCGCCCGAAAGATAAATTTTAAGTGCATTGACGATATCCCGTTCGTCGTCGCAGATCAAAATGTTATACATGTTCTCACCCCATGTTGCTTATTGTATCAGCCTTTTCCAAACAAAAACAGCAGATAATTCATAAAACTTATTTAAGTTCGCAAGGAAAGGGCCAAAAGGGTACCCTTTCAGCCCTTTTTCATCTTTTCAGCGCCTGCGGCGCAGTCTCTTCCGCAGGCACAGCAGCGCCCCCAGCGCCGCCCCCACATAGCGGAGCAGGCTGCGCGTGTCATAGAACACCTCGGCAAAGCCCCAGATCCGTTTTCCCTGACCGCCGAGCAGCAGGGTCCTTTTGTTCTCCCGCTGCCAACTGTAGAATACCGACATGCTCTCCTCCTTTACAGGTCGCGTCCGTCAAGCGCGGCAAGGCCGAAGCGTGCGGCAAGGCTGAAGCGCGCACGCTCTTTCTCTGACTGCGCGGCATCGTACTTCGCACGCAGCTCGCGCAGGAAAAGTCCACGCAGCGAATCCTCCTCCGCCCGCGCCCAGACATCCTGCCCGATGCGCGTCTCATCGCGCAGCTCAAGATGGAAAAAATCAGGCGCAAACCGCTCTTCAAGCGGCTTGAGATCAAGCCCGCGCTCGTCCGTCTCGCCGGTGAAAATAATGCGGTAAAGGTCACGCACAGTAGAAGGCGGCAGCTTCTCGCGCAGCGCATCCTCCGCCGTCTTTCCCGTCACATCAACCTTCAATATCTCATACCGCCGGTGTGCAAAGGGGATAAACTGCATCTGCACGTCTCCGCGCTCCACCGTCCCTGCAAGGATCCCCTTCTCGCCCAGCTCGTCAAAGCCGCGCCCTTCAGGACAGCCGGAATAGGCATAAATCGTCCCGGCCGCGCGATGGAAACCGTCGTGCTCGTGCGTGTGGCCGAGCGCCAGATAGTCAAGCCCACTTCCAGCGATCTGCTCTTTTGTAATGGGGTCATAGCGCGACTCCGCAGCGGAACTGTCGCCGTGCAGCACCATCAGGTGGACAAAACCGTCCTCCGGCGCGCGGAAGCCTTGCAGCAGGCTCTCGTCCTGCACCGGCGAGGTGAACGCCGCGCCGTACACGGCGCAGGAAAGCTCCGGAAGCTCGACACGCTCGACCGTCTTTGACGTGAAGATGTGCACATTTTCCGGCCACGCAAGCGTCGCGTAGGGCGACTTTGCGCTGTACGGGTCATGGTTGCCGGGGGCGATGAACACCCGCGCCTGCATCGCGCCCAGCGCGTCGGAGAGCGCTTCGATCGTCTCGCGATAGGTCGTGTCGCTGTCGAACAGGTCCCCCGCGAGCAGCACGAGATCGACGCCGTTTTGATTCACGTAATTGCAAAGCCGCTGCAGCAGCTCGCGGCTCTCGCGGCGGCGCAGCTTCGCCTGCTCCGCATTCAGCGCGCCGAACGCGCTGTCCAGATGAAAGTCCGCCGCGTGGACAAGCTTTATGCGCATTGCCCTCCCCCTTTCTCAGCGCACGTCGATACGCTCCACACGGGTGCACAGCCCCGTCGCATCGTCCAGTGTGAAAATCGCTCCCTGCATCTTGCCGGTACTCTTCTCCGGCTCGCGGTAGCGCCCCGGCAGGCCGCCGAGGAACGTCTCGACCGACTGCTCGGGCTTGATGCCGAGCACGCTGCGCACCGCTCCCGTCATGCCGAGATCGGAAATGTAGCCCGTCCCCTCGGGGAAGACCTCCTCGTCCGCCGTCGGCACATGGGTGTGCGTACCCCAGATGGCGCTGACGCGGCCGTCGAGATAGTAGGCCATGGCGAGCTTTTCGCTCGTCGCCTCTGCGTGGAAGTCAAGCAGCGTAAACGTCGGCTTTTCTCCGCTTTTCAGCAGTTCGTCCGCCGTTTTGAACGGGTTATCCGCGTTGAACGCAAGGTCGAAGCGGCCGATCAGGTTCATCACCGCGATGCGGGCGCGCCCGCAGTCAAAAACACCGTAGCCCCGCCCCGGCACGCGCGCGCCGAGATTGTGCGGACGCAGAATATACGGGCAGTCGTCAAGGTAGTCCGCGATCTGCATCTTGCCGAACGTATGGTTGCCGAGCGTGATCACATCCGCTCCCGCTGCAAAAATTCGCTCTGCGTCATCTCTTGTCAGGCCGACCATCGCGGCATTCTCGCCGTTGACAACTGTAAAGTGGATATCCTTCAGCTTTTTCACGGCACGCAAATGGCGCTCAAGGTGGTCAACGCCGCAGCCGCCCACCACATCGCCAACGGCCAGAATATTGTAAAGCATGGCGTTCCTCCGCTTTGTGTTTTCCCCAGTATAGCAAGCCGCAGTCAAAAACGCAAGAAAGGCATGAAAAAAGGCTCCGCAAATGCTGGGTACCCGTAATACAGGAAACAACAAACTTTCAATGATTATGGCATCTGGCAGTCGAGGTTAACTTCGCCCGCGGGAGTCGCTGATGGCTGAGGCGCAGATGTGCCGAAAGGCGTTATGCCGGGAATGTCGATAGGCCCCGCCTCTTTTTGATAGCAGCCCATGACTGCCGTGGTCATGGCAAAGAGCAAAACCACCATGCAAAGCATGGGTCGGATGATCCTTCTGATTCTTTTCATAATGCGTTCTCCTGCCGCGCTGGAGCAGCGGCACGGCTCAAAGTGTTGTGTGTTCGGACAAAATGTTTCTTGTAGCGAAAAAGGAACAGCGCAGCTTCGGGGCGAGATGCCCGTCCGCTGCGCTGTCCAATGTTCGCTTATGGGTCTTTGCCAGCGGCCTTGCTGCTTGGCCGTATGTCAGCCGGTCACTTCTTGCAGCGCCAGAGGAAGGTCACGATCTGCGCTCTGGTGCAATCATTGTTCGAGCCGAAAAGTCCGCCTCCAATGCCGGTGGTAATACCCTTTTTCTCTCCCCACGCCACAGCGTCTGCGTAGTAACTGTCAGCCGCTACATCGCTGAATGCGGCGCTGTCGCTGACCGCAGGGCTGCCGGAGGCACGGTAGAGGAAGGTCACCGCCTGCGCTCTCGTGCAGGTCGCGTCGGGGCTGAAGGTCGTGGAGCTTGTGCCAACGGTAATGCCGTTTTCCACAGCCCACAGAACAGCCTGCTCATAATAGCTGCCCGCCTTCACATCGACGAAGTTGTGACCGGTGCTCTTCGGAGCAGGGCTGCCGGCTGCTCGCCACAGGAAGGTTACGATCTGTGCGCGGGTGCAGAGACCGTCAGGATAGAACCTGTCACTGCTCACGCCATTGGTAATGCCGTTCTCCACAGCCCAATTGACCGCCTCCTCGTAGTAGCTGTTCTCCGGAACATCCACGAATACACCGGTCTGAGGATTACCGTTGGATTTCATGAAGACTGCCTCGATGGTGTGGTCCTTCGTGACATCCTTGAAGGTATAGGATGTCACCGCGCCCACGCTCTTGCCGTCCACCAGTACCTTGGCTACGGCATAGCCCTTATCCGGGGTGATGGTGAAGGTCTGATCCCGGCCCTCGCGGACAGAGGTCCAGCCGGAGGGAGAGACAGTGCCGTTCGCACCGGAGGTCGCCTTGATGGTGTGGTAGCTGTAATTGCTGCCTGTGGCGGGAATTGTTTTCGTCTCCTTGTACTGGCAAATTTGGCAGATACGTTCCTTTTCGCCATTCCGATTTGACGTTGGCCTTTGGGTGACCGTCCAATCGCCAAAGGTGTGCTTTTCCTTTGCAATGGTCACCTTGCCGCAAAGCGAATATTTCTGCTCATGCTCGGTCTCGGTGACGACCCATTCAAGTTCGCAGCCTTCCGCATGATTTTCAATATCTTTTTCACCGTATTCCGCTTTACAAACCTCGCAGACTGCTTTCTTCGTGCAGGAGGCTGTGCCGCCAGAGCAGTTGTCCGTCTCCGTGTGGTTTGCATCTCTGGAGCAGACGCGGGTGTGTGTGCCGTTGCCTTTGGACGTCCACGCGCCGTAGTCGTGGCCGAGAATGTCGCCGGATGTGAAGGTGGCTTCATCGGTTGTGCCCTTAGAGCTCAGACCGCAGACGGTGCAGGATTTGTAGTAGACAGCCTTTGCCGTACAGGTGGCGTCGGATTTCAGATAGTCAGCTTCCGCAATCTCAGCGGTGAAATTGTGTGAAGCCAGGTCACCGTATTCGCCGCCGCAGGTCTCGCAGATAGCTCTGTTCTTGCAGTCAGCTGTGCCGCCGGTGCAATTGTCCGTTTCCGTGTGGCTTGCATCTCTGGAGCAGACGCGGGTGTGTGTGCCGTTGCCTTTGGACGTCCACGCGCCCCAGTCGTGACCGAGAATGTCGCCGGATGTAAAGGTGGCTTCATCGGTTGTGCCCTTAGAGCTCAGACCGCAGACGGTGCAGGATTTGTAGTAGACCGCTTTTTCCGTGCAGGTTGCGGCGGATTTCAGATACATTTCCTCCGCTGTTTCTGCCGTAAAGCTGTGTTCCTCGAAAACAGCCTGAATGGTCACATCGCCGGCAGGCATAACAAAGCTGTTTTCCGTGATGTCAATGTCGCTGCTGAGCACTTTCCACTCCTTGAAGTGATAGCCCTCGTTGGGCCCAGCCGTCAGGGTGATTTGTGTGCCTGCTGCTGCACGCAAATAATCCGCAGAGGCCGTGCCGCCGTCAGTGGACGAAATGGTAATGCCATACTGCCGTGCGCCGAGGTACAGCTTCTTGTCGGTTTTGTACACCACCTCTTCACCCGTGGCATCCGCGTGGAAGAAGCCGCTGTAGTCCGTGTCGTAGGCAGTAGAGAACACCACCGGATAGTTCTTGTTTGCGGTGGTCACGCCAATTGATGCGTCTTCTCCCATGTTGCCATTGATGGTCAGCACCTTGCCGCTGGGCAGGTACACATTGTTTGCCGCACCGGAGACGGTGTTGCTTCTCACAGTGGGCGCACCGCTGACCTTTAACTGACCGCTGTTCGAGGAGTTGACGTAGATTCCACCGCCGACATTTGCGGCATTCTTTTCGATCGTACCGCCGGAGAGATTGCAGACCGAGCCGGAGCGGAAAATATAGACGCCGCCGCCGTTGCCCGTGGCGGTATTTCCGCTGATGACGCCGCCGGACATATTCAGTACGGACGGTTCGCGGTTAAGGTAGATTGCACCGCCGTCCACAGACGAGTTCCCGGTGATTTTGCCGCCGGAGAGGTTAAAAGTGGATGTGCCGTACACATGCACTGCGCCGCCCTCGCTGGCCGCCTGATTGCTGCTGATTTCGCCACCGGTCATAGTCGCCGTTACGCCATTGTAGAGATAGATCGCGCCGCCGTACTGGCTGGATGTATTGCCGGTGAGCTTTGCGCCGGAGATGGTGACCGTACCGCCTGCCATGTTGATGACGCCGCCGTCGCCCTTCGTGGCCTTATTGCCGGTGATCGTGCCGCCGGTCAAGTTGACTACACCGCCGGATGTAGCGTAGACTACGCCGCCGTTGTTTGCTTTGTTGCCGGAGATCGTGCCGCCGGACAGATTGAACGTGCCGCCGCAGGCGGAGTAAATCACGCCGCCGTTGGTCGCCGTGTTGTTGGCGATAAGGCCGCCGTACATGTTCACGGTGCCGCCTTTTTTGTCCTTATTGTTCAGGAAGATCGCGCCGCCGGAATTTTTGCCGTTGTTGCCGGAGATCGCGCCGCCGTAGATGTTCAGCACACACTTGCTGTCATCCAGTGCGATGGCACCGCCGCCACCACCGCCGGAAACCTTACCGCCGGTGATCTTGCCGCCGAAGATGTCCAGCGTGCTCTTGTAGAGATACACGCAGCTGCCGCCCCAGCCTTTGGTTGCGCCCTTGATCGTGCCGCCTTCGGCGCAGTCGCAGAGGACGAGCCGTCCGCCGTTTTTGACTGTGATCTTATTCGTGCCGTTGCTGGCGAGGGTGTTTCCGCTCAGGCAGAGGTAGAGCGTCGCGCCGTCCACCACCAGATTGCTGCTGAAGGTGACATTCTGCGACAGATACACATAAGCGGTTTTATTGGTGTACGAAATAGCGTCTGTGCCGTTCCATGCCGTGAACACCTGAGAGCTGTGCGTAGTATGATCCCCCACCGCAGTGTCGCCGCCGCAGATGCAGTGCTCGTGGATGAATGTCCAGTGGGCGTAGAGCGTGTGGTTCCCTCGAATCGCCACGACGGTGGTCTCCTCCACCTTCGTGCCGCCGTCCTTCTCGGTGAACCAGCCGTCGAAGCGGTAGCTGGCCCGCGTCGGCGTGGGCAGCGGGCCGTAGGGTGAGTCGGGCTGAACGGTTTTGCTCTCTTCGCCCGCGTTCAGCGTACCGCCGTTCGGGTCAAAGGTGACGGTGAACGAGGGAGTGGTCCGGATCAGATACAGATTATAGTATTCGTCATCTTTTTGTATCTGCAGCTGCCCGTACTCCGGGTTGTCGCAGAAGATACGATCATGGTATAGCTTTGCCGAAGACTCCGTATTAACTTGCAGAGAATTCAAAAGAACAGACGCGCCGTTTTGGGTGATGCCGGTGAAGTAGACGCCGAGCTTTGCGTCTGCGTCCGTGTTTATGCGGGCAGTAAATACAATCTGCGTGTCCGGATCGCTGAGATAAAGGTTGTTCTGGGCAGAATTGACCGTGTTGTCATAGATATACGGAGCGATCTCGCCGCTGCCTCCATATACGTTGCCCATGTATATTATCTTTGCAGACGCAAACGGCTCCAGATAGAGGCCGCCGCCCGCTTCGGTGGCGGTGTTGCCGGTGATGCGGCAGTTCCGGTAACCGATGAAGCAGACGCGGACATACGCGCCGCCGCCCCGTTGGGCCGTGTTACCGGATATGGTGCTGCCGTTAAACTCGCAGCGTCCGTCTGCGTTGCTATAAAGGCCGCTGCAGTAAACTCCGCCGCCATCCCCTGTGGCGGTGTTGTTGATAATCTCGCCGCCGTTGAGATGAAAATGTGTTCTGCTTGCGGCATAGATACCGCCGCCGTTGGTAGCGCGGTTATTGGAAATGACACCGCCGTTGATATTGACCGTGCCGGCATTCCAAGAGTCGTAAGAAGAAATACCGCCGCCGTTGCCGGTGGCCGTGTTGCCGGTAATCGCACCGCCATACATCGTAAAGCTGCAATTGCCTCCCGTGACTGACACAGCGCCGCCGTCTCCGGATACGTTGTTGCCGGTCAGCGTGCCGCTGTAGAGCGTGGCGTTTGCATATGCGCCGATACGGATGCTGCCGCCGCTGGCATTGGAGCCGCCAAGCGTACCTGTGCCAACGCAGTCGCACAGATCCAGCTCCACAGGCTTGCCATCCTCGCCCGTCAGAGTGATGGCCGGCTGAGATGGATCGGCGCAGGTGAAACTGTAGCCGTTCAGGCACAGATACAGGATGTGCTTCGGCGCAACTGTCAGATTGGCTGACACATTGCCGGTCAGATAGACATAAGCAACATAACGGCCCTGTTTAGTGTATTCGCTGACCTGAACCCATTTCTGTTCATATTTAATCTCGCTCTTGCCGTCCCACGCCTGCCATTCCACGTTTTCGTGGGTATGATTGAACATACCGCCGCAGTAGCAGTGGTCGGCGTGCGGCGTGACGGTGATGGAAACCGGCGCAGAGGCCGTTGCCGCATAGTTGTCGGTTTCCACGGTATAGGCATATATGGAACCGGTTCCTGTCTGAGCGAAAGCAAAGTTCTCGTCTATAACGGTATCGCTTTCGGGAGCGGGTGAATCCCCGTTCATTAGGTAATACGTTATGGCAGCATCTTCCTTTATGCCTTCAACGGAAAGCAGCGGAAGTATCTTTTCGCGTATGCCAACGGTAGTCTTGGATACATTCAGTGTGAAGTTCTGAGGCTTCTTCTCCCCCGCTACCGTAAGCACAATCTTGGCGGATATGCTGTAATCATCGGCAGTCGCCATACAGACTACGGTGCGCTTTCCGGCGCTGACGGTTTCCAGCGTCAGCGTGGATGCTGTGGAAAGCGCTGTGCCAGGGTCATTCTCGTAATACCAGCGATAGGCCGCGGATGTGCTGCTGTTGCCGTCCATGTTGTATGCAGCAGCAGTCAAAGTGAAGGTGTCATCCTTGTTCGCCGTCAGTGCATAGCTGCCGTCCCCACCGGTGACATTGTCTCCGGAAATCGTCAGCGTCGCCAGCGGCGCGTAGGCCACGGTCACGTTCTGGATGCTGCTCTCCGTCGCCTGCTCCGGACGGAGCCACTGGCCAGCCGTCGTGCGACAGTAGCAGAACTTCGTGGCACTCTCCCGGTACAGGAGCGCACCCACTGTGCCACCTTCGCTTCTGTTGGTGATGTTGCCGTAGGTGCCGCTGCCGCTCTTGAGCAGCACCTTGCCGGTATAGCCGCTCAGATTGCTGATGGTGCCGTTGTTGACAATGGTGACAACGCAGTTTTCCGCGTTTTCAATCCGGATGTCGGCAGCCGTTACGCCCGCCTTGACTTCTACTGTGCAGGTATGATTGAGCGTGATGGTATCCGCATAATCCGCATTGATTGATAGCTGTGCGCCATACGTCAGCGCGGTCAGCGCTTTGCCCATGGTATCGTACCACACCATGCCCGCGTTTGCTTGGACGCCCGCGGCAGCCTTCCTATTGCAAACCTCGCAGACGCCGTCGGAATCATACCGATGCGCTGCAAGCGGCGCGTTGGTTTCAATCGTCGTAAGTTCGGATGTTCCCTGCTCATCGCCGAAGTTCCGAGTGCAGCGTTCGCAGTGCCAGTGTTCCACTGTACCCTTGGCAACACAGGTGGGGTCTTTTGCGGGGACGTTCTTCAGATCGTGTCCGGCCGGAGGGAAATACACGTTATCCTTTGTAAATTTATTGCCGGACATATCCGCATTCTGGAAGAAATACCCGCAGCCGGTGCATTCCCAGCAGCGCAGGCTATAATATGGCTCGGTGCAGAGGTCGATGTTTTGATTATGAAGCACCGACTCATAAATCCCCTTATCCGATGTCAGCGCAAAGGAAATAGAGAAATTCTTGGTGCCGCCGGACGGAAGGGCTGCCGGAATCGTCGCCGCAAAGGACTCGCTGATCTTCTTGTGGCAGAACTCCGTATTTGTATCTATGATGGTATGTGTTCCGCTGTAGGAAAAGAACGAATCGCCGCTGCTGTATAACTCGCACGAAGAATCGGTGCAGCGATACTGCACATCGTACTGGAGCGTGATCTTTTTGTCTGACTTCCACTGGGAAATGTCAACACCGGTTACTTGTATGCTTCCAAGTTTGCCGGTGTGTCCGCCCGCGCAGGAGGCGCTTGACGCGCTGAGCGTGAACGTCGCGTCACCGCCTTGGGCGGTCGCGCTTTCTCCCTCCGCTGCTGCCGTCACCGGCAGCATGGTCAGCACCATGCAAAGGATGAGCAGGACGCTGAGCAATCGTTTTTTCATGTTGATTCCTCCTCCTTATCTTCCGCAGCCTCCATGCGGATCGTATGTTTCTTTTTGCATCGGATGCAGATCACGGTCATTGCCACGCCCACCGTGAAAGCTGCGATACCGACTACAATGTATGCACCTGCGCCTCCCTGCAGCAGCACAGAGCCATAGCTGCCCGTTACGGTGGGGAGACCGCCCGACTGCACCTGCCGCAAAAGAATGCCGATACCTGCAAAGAGAAGCAGACTGCATACGCGCAAGGCGAAAAGCACACGTCCTTCGCGCCGCTTTCTGTATTGCCGCGTTCTTCGCCGAATCTCCAGCATCCGACTCCCCGTTCTGCCGGTCATTTTCAATGCCTCCTTTCGCTTTTCGTTACCGAGGCCGGTAAACAGCCCCTCTATTTTTTAAAAGACAGAAAAACGAAAATCCTTCCATCAAAAACTGAAATTTTACAAAAAAATTTGAGCCGCCCGATTTGGGACGGCTCATGTGTGAGATTCAATGCGGTTCAAAGAAAACCTCGCTGTCTTGGCAGCAGCTGTTTTACGAGGTACAGGCAGACAATCAGAAACGAGGGGAACAGGTATCCCGCCGTTTTCCATACGCCCTCCGCCGTGATGAGCAGATTGTAGATGGCGTGGAAGCCGATGCAGGCGCCGAGAATGCCCACAGCGCCGGTCGCTGCCAGCCAACGGCGGCGAAAGACATAAGAAACACCGAAGCCGGAAAGAACGCCGCAGAGAAGATGCAGCGCCCCGGCGGAGATCCCGCGGATCAGCAGAAAGTTAAAATTGGCCGCGCCGTTTTCCGTCAGGTAGCAGACGTTTTCAAAGGTAGCAAAGCCCACGGCGATCGCAATGGCTGCCGCCGGCATCTCTTTCGGCTCAGGCTCGAAAACCAGATAGAAAAACAGCAGCGGCAGAAGCTTCATGACTTCTTCGCATACGGGCGTGATCTCGATGGCGGCAACTGTGCCGTTCACGCCGTATTGCCCCATGAAGAAGCTGCTGACATAGGCGCTGAGTAGGCAAACGGCCATACCGACGGTCAAAAACAGCGCATAGCGCCGAACGTGCCCCTTGATGAAAAACATGGATAAAATAAGCGGAAGCGCAAGGCAGAGGAAAATGTTTTCAATATAGGTCAAGCCTGCTTCACCTCCCGCAGCGACAGGGGCAGCAGCGCCGCCATAGACAGCGTCAGCGCAAGGTCCACAGCATAGTAGAGCTGGAAGCGCGTATAGTCGTGCGTGAAATTAGAAATCAGATACAGCAGCACCTGCAGCACAACACAGATGATCATCAGACTATCCCTCTTTCGATACAAGCCGCCGTGTTGTATGTGGGACACCGAGAGATACACGGTCGCGCCCGCCGTGAGCGCAAACAGTGCAGAAACAAAATAAGACGGGCCAAAATCGTGGTCGAAAAAAGCAACCGCTGCAATGAACGCAGCCGCGGCTCCGGCAGGGATCGAAACACGAAGCTTCATCCCCTCTGTCCGCAATATTTGCATGGATAGGTAAAAGAGCCACGCAGCCAGCCAGGAGATCTCCGCCACATAGAAAACCTGCGGCCAGATACCGATGATGACCAGATACAGCACATAGTATATTGTTCCCATGGCGAAGCAGGCATAGGCGAGGGACAGGATCAAAAGATCACGGCTCCTGCGCCGCAGAGCAAAAATGCCTGCGGCAGCGGCGGCACAAAGGAGCACCACGATCTGAAAGAAGTTGTCAATGAATTCAAAGCTCTCCATCTTCAGCATCCTCCTGCTTCTGTCTTTCCCCTCTCCGGCGCAGACGGTACAAAAGAACCGTCACGCAAACCCCAAGAAGAAACGCCAGCAGCCCCATTATGATATAGCCCAGTGCAGCATGACTTCCAAGCAGGCTTGCCGTCCCCGAAGGGTGGACGATCCCGCTGTCCGCTGTGTTTCTCATCAGTCCCGGCATCAGCGTGCCGATGCCGATGACCAGAAGCAGGCAGACCGCCATGCACGCCGCATCCAGTCGGCGCTGTCTTTTTATTCGACGCTCCTGTTTGATTTCCGCTGTCCGCCTGTGAATCAGGCGGGCACGTGCTTCATTTGTCCGCATATGAAAATCCCTCCTGCTCCAAAATCGCTTTCAGGCTTTGCTTTCCACGGTAGACCAGTTTTGTGATCTGGCTCTCACTCCTGTTCATGACCATTGCCGCGTCGCGATAGCTCATATCTTCAAAATAGACCAGATAGAGCGCTTCCCGGTATTCTGCTTTCAGCTTTTCAAGCGCATCATAAAGCTGGCGGTCTCGCTCACTGCGAAGTAGATCAGTATCGATCAGGATGTCGCTTTGCGGCTCGAAATCCAGCTCATCCAAGCGCAGGAACGCAAAACGGTGTTTCTGATTATGCCGAAGGGCAAGGTGACGAGCGGTTTTGTAAAGATATGCCTTAAAGCTGCCCTTGCCCCCGATAAGCCGTTCTTTCGCAAAAAGCTGTGAGAAAGCTTCGATCATCAGATCCTCCGCATCGTGAATATCCTTTATGTATCCGTTTATGTAAAGCGTCAGCGCATCGCCGTAGCGCTCCGCCAGCAGGTCGGCAGCCTTTTCCTCTCCGCTTAAATACCGCCGGTATGCAGCTTCATCGGAAACCATACCCATCGCCTCCTCCTGTGGCTTTTCTGCGCGGGTCGGACGGCTTTTCCGCGTTTTCCGGGATCGCCCATGAGCGCCCGAACCGGGACGCGCCGGGAATCCGCCCCTCGGCGCAATACTGGTTGACCCGCCGCTCTGACACGCCCCAACGGTAGGACGCCTCCCGAATGGAGATATAGCCCTTGATCCCGTTCATACCGCACCTCCGCATGGATAATACTCAACACGATACATTATATACGAATATCCGAAGAAACACAAGGCATCCGGCGAAGTGTTCAGAAAAAAGTTACGGATAAGGTTGATGTTTTTGGAAAAATCCTCCGAAATCTGGCCAAAACGCCCTGTTTGGATTGTAGTATGGGTAGAGGGGGAAATACGGGGGTACGAAGTAGTCAGCAAGCACAGCAAGCGAGTACCCGCTTGCGGATTTTGCGCTGTTCAGGTCCCTTGCCCGAACAGTCAAAATTGCTTGCTGGGGCGCGGGTCTCCGGTGGAGACCTCAAAGCGTGAAACGCTTTGAAGCGCCGACCGAGCCGACAGGCGAGACCCCAGACCCTTATAAGAAACGGAGGCTGCCCATGGCAAACCGAAAGCGGAATATCCAAATGAAATTCTATGTTACGGAGGACGAAAAACGGCTCATAGACGAGAAAATGAGCCAGCTCCCCACACGCAGATATGGTGCCTACCTCCGCAAGATGGCGATTGACGGATATATCATCTATACGGACACCGCAGATATCAAGGCATTTACCAAAGAGCTTTCCGCCATTGGTCGAAATATCAACCAGATTGCCAAGCGGATCAACGCCGGAGGCCCTGCGTATCAGTCCGACATGGACGAGATACGGGAGAGGCTGGACGAGATATGGCAGTTACAAAGACGCATCCTATCAAGCGGGCGCTGAAAGCGGCCATTGACTATATCTGCAACCCGGAAAAGACGGACGGAAAGCTGCCTGTTTCTTCCTATGGCTGCGCCGCCGAGACTGCGGATATCGAATTTGCCTGGACCCGCCGCCACGCCATCGACAAGGGAACGAACCTGGGCCGCCACCTGATCCAAGCCTTTCAGCCTGGGGAGGTCACGCCGGAGCAGGCCCATGAGATCGGCATGGAGCTGGCAAGGGAGATCCTGGGCGGCAGGTATGAGTTTGTCCTGACCACCCACATAGACCGGGATCACGTCCATAACCACCTGATTTTCAATGCCGTCAGCTTTGCGGATCATAAGCACTACCATTCCAACAAGCGCAGCTATCACTTCATCCGCCGCACCTCAGACCGGCTCTGCAAGGAGCACGGCCTGTCCATCATCGTTCCCGGACAGGACAAGGGCAAAAGCTACATCGAGCATCAGGCGGAGCGAGCCGGCACCAGCTATAAGGCGAAGCTGCGCGCCGCCATCGACCGGCTGCTGCCCGGCTGTCATGATTTGGAGGAGCTGCTGGTGCGGTTGCAGCGGGAGGGCTATGAGCTCATCCTGCCGCTCTCGTCCAGCCAGCCGTTTGCCTGTGAGAGCGTCGCCCGGTCAAGCAGCAGCGCATACAGCAGCCTCGCCGTTTGGGTCAGGTCTGCTTGCAGCAGAAAACGGGGATATGGCAGATACGGCGGCAGCCGGGTATCCGCTCTCATGTACTCAGTGATGGAATGTCACCTTCTTCGCGGGAATCAGGGGTATCAAGAACCGTGACAGCCCTCAGTCGGGCGGTTTCCAGCGTTTTGACCAGTAATGCGGGCAAAGAACAACGATTGCTCAGAAGCTCTGCTTGCAGCCGTGGATGCAGCCACGGCAAAGGGGATTGTAGGAAATGCGGTTTTGGCGGTCGAGGAAGAACGACCATTCCAGTCGCCGCTGCTTGTTCATTCTCGGCATTTTCACGCTCCTATCTGTCGCCAAAGCGTTACACTCCGGCAGACGGTCAAACTGTAAATCCCGGTATCATTTTCAGACTTTTTTCGCCCTGTGCGCCCCATTTATGGAACGGGCGGTATTGCGGTATGGGTAAGTCTCTTCGGCACGTTCTGTGCGCTTTCGGGAGGGGGCATTTGCTCCATTTCTGGATTTGAAAACAAATTGTATCTTTTTCGTGCGCTGTATTGTATTTCTCGTGCAGATAGCGTATAATGATAGTGCCAGTAGAAAGGGGATGATTTCATGGCTGGAACTACAACAAACATCAGCATCCGAATGGACAGCGACCTGAAAGCACA
>CAKTRT010000002.1 GCA_934597535.1 uncultured Oscillospiraceae bacterium
CGTGCGGCGGCGGCCGAGGTCGTACTCGTCCGCGCCGACGATGTCGCGCTTCATCCGGACGCAGACCTCGATGACGTACTCGTACTGCTCGCGCACGGGCGTTCTGCAAAGCTTTTCGAAGAACGCGGCGTTGCCGAGCATCGAATACTTGATGATCTCAGCGCAGCCGCAGCGGTACTGCTCCTCGGGCAGCGTTTCGAGCGTGTCGGGGTCACAGATCACAATACAGGGCTGGTAGAAGCTGCCTGCCTGATTTTTGCCCGTGGGCAGATCGACGGCTGTCTTGCCGCCGACGGACGAATCCACCGCGGCCAGCAGCGTCGTCGGGATCTGGGCAAAGCCCATACCGCGCTGATACGTCGCCGCGGCAAAGCCTGCAAGGTCGCCCACCACGCCGCCGCCGAGCGCAACGACCACGTCGCTGCGGCTGAAGCGGTGCTCGCCGAGAAAGTGCAGCACATCGGCATAGGTCGAGAGATTCTTGCTCCCCTCGCCCGCGGGGAATGTGAAGGAGCAAACGCGCCAGCCCGCCTTTTCAAGCGCCTTGACCGTGCGCTCGCCGTAGAACGCGTAGACCGTGTCGTCCGACACGACGGCGGCCATGCCAGGGGCGCTGACCTGACCCAGCAGCTCACCCGCGCGGGCAAGCAGTCCTCGCTCGACCAGCACATCGTATTCGCGCGAGGCTGTGATATGGATGCTGCGCATCAGCCGTCCACCTCTTCCTTTCTTCTCTTGCCTTCATCCAGAAGACGGATAAGGGTCTCTTCGTCGCCGTTTTCCATGGCGGTCTTGTATTCGCTCAGATGCTCGATGTAGCAGTCGATCTCCTTGAGCAGGAAGTCTCTATTTTCCAGAAACAGCTCCGCCCACATGTGCGGCGCGAGCCAGGCAACGCGCGTCATGTCCTTATAGCTGCCGGCGGAAAAGCCCTTGTGCTTTTTTGCTGTGGGACTTTTGATGTAGGCGTTGGACGCCACATGCGCCAGCTGCGAGGTGAAGGCGATCATCTCATCGTGCTGCTCGGCGGTCGTGACGGAGTAGCTGCCAAAGCCTGTGGGAGAAAGCAGCGCCTTCACACGGCCAAGCAGTTCGATATCATCGAAGCGCGGGGGTACGAGCACCATCGGCGCGCCCGCAAAGAGGTCTGCCTTGGCATACTTGAAGCCGGAAAACTGCGTGCCTGCCATCGGATGCCCGCCGAGGTAGGTGACGCCGTACTGCTCCGCGATGGGAAAGCAGGCCGCACACACGATGCGCTTTGTACCGCAGCAGTCGATCACAACGGTATGGGGATCGATCTTTGCTGCATTCTTCCGGAACCAATCGACCGCCGCCGCGGGGCATACAGCCAGCAGGATCAGGTCGCACTGTCCCAGCGTTTCATCCGCGAGTTCTTCGTCTACCGCGCCGCTGATGACGGCGAAGGCCAGCACGCTGCGGTCGGAATCGAAAGCGAGGACCCTCTCCCCTGCTTCGTGGTAAGCTTTGGCGAACGAGCCGCCGATCAGGCCGAGTCCAACGATCCCAACGGTCATTGCGCTACCGCCTCTCTCACGCGGCCGACGGCCTTGGCAAGCTCATCGTACTGCTCGGGACGCAGGGATTGCGCGCCGTCGCACAGCGCATGAATGGGGTCGTTGTGCACCTCGATGATGAGGCCGTCAGAGCCGCAGGCGGCAGCAGCCAGCGCCATCGGGCGCACGAGGCGCGCAATGCCGGTGGCGTGGCTGGGATCGACAATAACAGGCAGGTGCGTCAGCTCCTTGAGCATCGGCACGGCGGCAAGGTCGAGCGTGTTCCTTGTGTAATCGTCGTAGGTGCGGATACCGCGTTCGCAGAGGATGACCTGCTCGTTGCCGCCGGCCATGATATACTCTGCGCTCATCAAAAGCTCTTTGAGGGTGCTGGCGAGGCCGCGCTTTAAGAGAATGGGCTTGCGGAGCTTGCCCAGCTCGCGCAGCAGGTCGAAGTTCTGCATATTGCGCGCGCCGACCTGAATGACGTCCACATCCTCAAAAAGCGGCAGATAGCTCGTACCCATGATCTCGGTGACGATGGGAAGGCCGGTCTCCTGACGGGCGATCTTTAAAAGCTCGATGCCTTCGGCCTTGAGCCCCTGAAAATCATAAGGCGAGGTGCGAGGCTTGAACGCGCCGCCGCGCAGCATATTCGCTCCCGAGGCCTTCACGGCCTTGGCTACCGCGACGATCTGCTCTTCGGATTCGACCGAGCACGGGCCGGCGATCATGCAGAAGTTGCCGCCGCCGACTTTTACGTCCCCGATCTCAACGACCATATCGTCGGGATGGAACTTGCGGTTACAGCACTTGAATGGCTCGGTCACGCGCTTGACGGAGTCAACGATATCGAGCGAGCCGATGAGATCCATATCGATGCGCCCCGTGTCGCCGATCAGGCCGAGCACGGTCTGGTAATCACCCTCGGAAATATGGACGCCAAGACCCTGATTTTTCAACCACGAAATGAGCTGCTCGCGCTTGTCCGTCCCGACACCGCGCTTAAGTACGACGATCATGATAAAATCCTCCTTATCGACGATTCAATATGCGAAAGAAAAAATGCGGCACAGGCCGTAAGGCTGTGCCGCATCGTACGATCTCCCTTCAGAGCGCTTTCCCGTGTTTCTGCATCACAAATCAGCCTTACTATGAGTTCACAGTAAAGTAAAAATAGTATGCAAAAACGAAAATGCTCTTCATACCGGTCGCTTCTCCCGTTTGTGGAACTTTGTTGCACCAAGTATAAAAGCAGAGGGCTGAAATGTCAACCGCTATTTTATACAAAAGGTGCGCGCCTATGAAGAAAAAATACAGGAAAAGCAGAGAAGGCGTGAGACTGCCGGAACTGCCGGCGATCCCATATGTTGTTATAGTATCCAAATATGCAGTATGTATCTTGTGCCTATTTTTCGAAAGTTATTCTTGCATTCAGGAAAAGGATGTGCCATAATTGGGTTGCTAGGCAGAATACCACCACAAGATATTGTGTATTTGCGATATAAAGGGAAGGGAGAGATACTATGAGAGTTATCAAGAGGAACGGCGCGGAAGTCGAGTTCGATATCATCAAGATCATCTCTGCGGTCACCAAGGCGAACGACGCCACCGAGGAGGACGCGCGCATGACGCCTGTTCAGATCCAGCGCATTGCTGAGAGCGTGGAGCTTGCGTGCCAGAGCCTTGGCCGCGCGCCTACAGTCGAGGAGATCCAGGACTTTGTTGAGCACCAGATCATGGCGCACGGTGCGTTCGAGGTCGCCAAGCGCTATATTACCTACCGCTATACCCGCTCGCTCGTGCGCCGCAGCAACACGACAGACGACAAGATCCTCACACTGATCGAGTGCAACAATGAAGAGGCCAAGCAGGAAAACTCCAACAAAAACCCCGTCGTCAACTCCACGCAGCGTGACTACATGGCCGGCGAGGTCAGCCGCGACCTGACGAACCGCATCCTCCTGCCCGAGGATATCGTCAAGGCGCATGAGGAGGGCATCATCCACTTCCATGACACGGATTACTACGCCCAGCACATGCATAACTGCGACCTTGTGAACTTAGAGGACATGCTGCAAAACGGCACGGTCATCACAGGAACGCTTATCGAGCGCCCGCATTCGTTCGCGACCGCGTGCAACATCGCGACGCAGATCGTCGCGCAGGTCGCCTCGAACCAGTATGGCGGGCAGAGCATTTCTCTTACCCATCTTGCTCCCTTTGTGGATGTTTCCCGCAGGAAGCTGCGCAAGACGGTGGAGGAAGAGATGGAGCTTGCCGGTGTGGAAATTTCGCAGGAAAAGATCGGCGAGATCACGGAAAAGCGTCTGCGCGAGGAGATTCGCCGCGGTGTGCAGACGATCCAGTATCAGGTCGTGACGCTGCTGACGACCAATGGCCAAGCTCCGTTCATCACGGTGTTCATGTACCTCAACGAGGCGAGGAGCGAGCAGGAGAAGAAAGATCTTGCCCTTATCGTCGAGGAGATGCTGCTCCAGCGCTACGAGGGTGTGAAGAACGAGCAGGGCGTGTGGGTCACGCCCGCTTTCCCGAAGCTCATCTACGTGCTCGAAGAGGACAACATCCACGACGATTCCCCCTATTACTATCTGACGCGCCTTGCCGCCAAGTGCACGGCGCGCCGCATGGTGCCCGACTATATCAGCGAGAAGAAGATGCTCGAGCTCAAGGGCGACGTGTACCCATGCATGGGCTGCCGCAGCTTCCTGACGCCTGACCGCTTCACCGACGCGGGCGTCGGCAACATCGCAAACGCCGGCAATTACGAGCCGGGAAAGCATAAGTATTACGGCCGCTTCAATCAGGGCGTCGTCACCATCAACCTGCCCGATGTAGCGCTCTCCTCCGGCGGCAACATTGAAAGATTCTGGACGATCTTCGAAGAGCGCCTTGAGCTCTGCCACCGCGCGCTGCGCTGCCGCCACGACCGCTTGAAGGGCACGCTCTCCGACGCCGCGCCTATCCTCTGGCAGTACGGCGCGTGCGCAAGGCTCAAAAAGGGCGAGCCGATCGACCGCCTGCTCTACGATGGTTACTCCACGATCTCGCTCGGCTATGCAGGACTTTACGAGTGCGTGAAGTACATGACCGGCAAGAGCCATACCGACCCCAGCGCCACACCGTTCGCCCTGTCGATCATGCAGAAGATGAACGACAAGTGCAAGGAATGGAAGACTGCCGAGAACATTGATTATTCCCTCTATGGCACGCCGCTCGAGTCCACGACCTACAAGTTTGCCAAGTGCCTGCAAAAGCGTTTTGGCGTGATCGAAGGCGTGACGGACAAGGGCTATATCACCAACTCTTACCATGTACACGTTACCGAGCAGATCGATGCGTTCACCAAGCTCAAGTTTGAGGCACAGTTCCAGCACCTCTCCCCCGGCGGCGCGATCAGCTATGTTGAGGTGCCGAATATGCAGCAGAACCTCGAGGCGGTTTTGCAGGTGATGAAGTTCATCTATGAGAACATCATCTATGCCGAGCTGAATACAAAGAGCGACTATTGTCAGGTCTGCGGCTGGGATGGCGAGATCGAGATCGTTGAGGACGGCGGCAAGCTCATCTGGCGCTGCCCCAAGTGCGGCAACACCGATCAGGACAAGATGAACGTCGCCCGCCGTACCTGCGGCTATATCGGCACGCAGTTCTGGAACCAGGGCCGCACGCAGGAGATCAAGGAGCGCGTGCTGCATCTGTAAAGGATCGAAGGAAACCGCCTATCGGAGGCAAAAGAAGACTCGGGCTTTTGGCCCGGGTCTTCCCTTTTAGCTATGGAAATCGAGTGGATCGTTTTCTCGGCATCTGGGCGGGAACGGCGTGTCTGCCGCCCGATCAGCGCGTGACCAACTTCTGTGTGCTGCCGCTGCAGAGATAACGGTAATCCTCTTTCATGATATTGTGCAGGAAGGGATAAAGCAGCACGGCATCTGCCGCCATCCACGCGCAGGGGTCGGCGGTGCAGAGACCATAGACCGCGGCCTGTGGGGCAGCGGCGCTGACAGCACCGCCTGCGAGAGCGGCCGGCAGCAGCAGACACACCGCCACGCGCGCGACCAGCTCGGCAGCGCCTGCGCCAAGCACAAACTGCGGCTTGCCGATGCCCTGCACGCAGTTGCGCGAAACAAAAATAAAGCCGAGGAAAGCATAGAGAGAAAGATCGACGTAGAGATAGCTGTTGCCAAAGCGGATAGTCTCTGCCGTTACCTTGTCGGCTGAGAGGAAGATGCGCAGATACGCTCCGTCGATGGTGAGCAGCAGGCCTGCCACAATGGAAACCGCCGCCATAACGAGCATGATGACGAGCGACTGGAGCGTGCCTTTGCGGATGCGCGCGGTATCGCCTGCGCCAAGGTTCTGCGCCACGAAGCTGGTCATGGCCGAGCCGAGACCGTTGAGCGGCGTCATCAGAAAACTGTTGAGCTTGTTGGCCGCGCCGAAGCCGTTCTGCGCGGCGGAAGAAACCATCACGCCGTCCAGCATGTCAAACTGGACGACGACGCTCTGCACGACGATAATGCCTACGGCGAGCACGGAGAACTGCAGTCCCAGCGGCACACCCTGAATGATGTGGCGGATGATATCGCGGCCGGTAATCTTCCAATCCTCGCGGCTGAGACGCAGCTCGGGATATTTCCGGAACGCATAGAAAAAGCAGCCGACGGTGCTGATGAGCTGCGCCGCGACCGTTGCGATCGCCGCGCCGGAAACGCCCCAGCGGAACACGAGAATGAAAAGCAGATCCAACCCGACGTTGAGGACCGTGGAAAAAAGCAGGAATGCAAGAGGTGTGGCAGAATCACCGAGACTGCGGAGGAACGAGCAGATAAAATTATAGAAAAGCTGCGCGCCGATGCCGGCGAAGATGATGGCGCAGTAGGTGTAGGCGGCGCGGTAGACCTCCGGATCGCCCGGCGTAACGTTGATCCACGCGAGCATGGGATCGAGCAGCACAAGCGCGAGCGCTGTAAGCAGCACGGTGAGCACTGTGGAAAGCAGGAGCTGCGTTGTGAGCGAGCGGCGCACGCCGGCCGGGTTGTGCGCGCCAACATTACAGGACGTGACGACGCAGAAGCCTGCGCTGACGCCGAAGGCGAACTGAAGAAAAATAAAGATGAGCGAGGTCGTGTCGTTCACGCCAGCGACCTCCTGTGCCGAGAGCGTTTGCCCGACGATTGCGGCATCGCTGATGGTATAGACCTGCTGGAGCAGATAGGAGACGATGATGGGAAAGGCAAAGGCGAGGATAGTGCGCCAGCACTTCCCCTGCGTCAGCTCCACCGGCTGAAAAAGAGATTGAATACGTTTGGTATGCATATGAGCCGCCTCGATGCGATCCGATAGATTTTATTTTGAGATTGAGATTATAAGCTTGCGGTTATTGCTTGTCAATAGTGGAAAAATGCCAAAATTCAGAGAAAACAGACGCCTTT
The DNA here is from genome assembly GCA_934597535.1 of uncultured Oscillospiraceae bacterium. Taxonomy (GTDB): domain Bacteria; phylum Bacillota; class Clostridia; order Oscillospirales; family Oscillospiraceae; genus Hominicoprocola. The sequence continues at coordinate 6,974 of CAKTRT010000002.1, forward strand.
TTGCGTAAAAGGCGCCTGTATGACCGAATCGGAGAAGACGGTGCTATTGCAGGCTGAACCGGCGGACAGGCTCAAGGGCATCGTCCGTGTGCGTGCAGACGCAGGCAACATAGCCGTCGAAGACCTGCGGGAACCAAAACTGCTCGCCGCGCATCGCAGGAGCATCCGCCTCTCGTATGGCTGCAAGGCCCGCACCGCTCCATTTGCTGCGGCTTTCGCGCCGCACCCAGCCTTCAAAAAATTCGCGCTCCGTCATCACGCCGGCGATGCGGCGCATCGTTCGTTCACTGACAGGGCGAACTTTTTCAATGTCTACACCAAGCGGATGGTCGTGCACGCCCACGAGCACCGCGCCGCGCGTGTGGCTCAGATTGAAGCAGACCTCAGGGTATGCGGGAAACTCCGGCTTGCCGTAGCGGTTGTAGGACATTTCGGGGAGGGTTCGCCAGCCATAAAGATCGTAAAGCGCAGCCTGAAGCGCCGCATAGGCGCACAACGGCTCATGCCCAAGCTCGGGCCGCGAAAGCTGCGAAAGCCGCTCCCTCCGCTCCGGCGGAAGGATACGCATCAGCGCGGCGACCTCATCCTCGTGCAAAGGGCGGTCCAGCCGGATCGCATACAGGTGGATATTCACAATCGGCCGCCTCCCCTGCCACAATATCTTGTATTGATTATACAGCATTTACCACTATCTGTCAAATCTGCGCGTATCCCGAAAAGTTTTTTTGAAAAATTTTTCGCAAAAAAGAGGAAAAGGAACGCTTTTGGCGTATACCTATAAGCGACAGCACATCAGATCGCCGCCTGCGGCAGAAAGGAGAACGTGTCATGGCCTTCGACCAGAGCTTTCTGGACGAGCTGATCGCCCGCAACGACATTGTTGACGTTGTGAGCAATTACGTCTCGCTTCAGAAAAAGGGAGCGAACTATTTTGGTCTCTGTCCCTTCCACAACGAAAAGACCGGTTCGTTCTCCGTTTCACCGGAGAAGCAGATCTGCTACTGCTTTGGCTGCAAAAAGGGCGGCGGGGTCATCAACTTCATCATGGAAGAGGAGCATCTCTCCTTTCCCGATGCGGTGCGTTTCCTTGCAAAGCGCGTGAACATGCCCGTCCCGGAAGAGACGCACAGCGAGGAGAGCCGGCTTCGTTCGCGCATTTTGTCGCTCAACCGCGACGCGGCGCACTTCTACTACGATCTGCTCCACTCGCCGCGCGGCGAGCCTGTGATGCAGTATATGCGGGAGCGGAAGATCACGCAGCGCAACGCAACGAACTTCGGCCTTGGCGCGGCGGCAGACGAATGGACGATGCTGACCGATGCGATGAGACAGAAGGGATACGGAGACGGAGAGCTTTTGGCCTCCGGGCTGTCCATCCGCGGAAAGAACGGCGGACTGTATGATAAATTCCGCAAACGCCTGATCTTCCCTATCATCGATGTGCGCGGCGATGTGCTGGGCTTCGGCGGGCGCATCATCAGCAAGGACGATCCGGGCGCAAAGTATATGAACACGCCTGAGACCATTGTTTACAGCAAGCGCCGGGTCCTCTACGGGCTAAACCTTGCCAAAAAGAGCAAACGCAGCAATATCATTCTGGTTGAGGGCAACATCGACGTCGTGATGCTGCATCAGGCGGGCTTCGACAACGCCTGCGCCTCGATGGGCACAGCGCTGACAAGCGAGCAGATCCAGCTTTTGAGCCGCTATACAAAGGAAGTTATTCTCTGCTATGATAACGACGACGCGGGGAAGATCGCGACGCAGAAGGCGCTGACGCTTTTAAACAACACTGACTTTCAGGTCAAGGTGCTGGAGCTTCCCAAGCGGCTCGTGGACGGGCAGTATGTCAAACAGGACGCAGACGATTTCATCAAATTTCAGGGAAAAGACGCCTTTGAGCATCTGCTTTCGGGCAGCGAGAGCGGGATGGACTTCCGTATGGCGCAGCTGGGAGCAAAGTTCGACTTGAAGAGCGACGAGGGGCGCATCGGCTACGGCGAAGCCGCCGCTACGCTGCTCGCTTCGGTGCCGAATGCCGTTGAGCGGGAGATCTACGCCGTGCGCGCAGCCGAAGCTGCCGGCATTACGGCGGAGGCGATGAAGCTCGAGGTCGAGCGTGCGCGGAAACGAGCGCGTTACAGGGAAAAGCGCGAGCAGGAGCGCCATGACCTCAACCCCGTGGCGAACGCCCAGCCGCGTGAGCGTGCCATCCGCTATGCGGATCTGCGGTCGGCACTGGCGGAGGAGGGCGTGCTGCGGCTGCTGGCGCTGGACGATTCGCTTTTTTCGGATTCGCCGCTGCGGGAAGAGGACTTCTCCTCTCCCCTATTGGGTCGGCTTTTCACGGCGCTGCGCGCACAGCTGGCGCAAAGCGGAAGAGTCAGCATTGGGGCGCTCGCGGGCGAGTTCACGCAGGAGGAGATCAACCACCTGATCGGTATTCTGCAAAAGCCGGAGTCGCTCAAAAACGGCGCGCAGGCGCTCAAAGATTACAGCGCCATTATAATGGAACAGGCACACAAGCGCGCGGCTGCGGAGGAAGATCCCCTGACCGCTGCGATGGAAAAAAACAAATACAAGGGTAACGGAGGAAAGCAACATGGATAAGGAACTGACCAGCAAGGAACTGGAAGAGCAGGCGGATGCGCTGCTGGCCGATACAGACTTTGAAGAGATCAAGCTGCCGAAGAAAGCGAAGAAGGTTGCCGCTGCAAAGAAAGCGGAGGAATCCGGCAGCGAAGAGAAGCCAACGGAAAAATTCCCGCCGCTCGATGAAAAGCTGGTCGCTTCGCTCCCCGCAGCGGCGCTGCTGCAGAGCAACGAAAAGCTGATGGAGCTTTTTGCCAAGGGCAAGGCCAAAGGCAAGCTCGACTCCGGAGACGTGATGGAAACACTCGACGAGATGAACCTTGAGGGTGAGCAGCTCGATCAGATCTACGACTCACTGGAAACGCTGGGGGTAGATCTGGGCACCGCTGAGCCGATCGACAGCAGCATTGACGATATCGAGCCGCCGATAGAGGAGATCGCCGAGATCGAAGAGGAGGAGCTGGTAGACCCGAATGAGCTGGTGGACAGCTTTTCGACCGACGATCCCGTGCGCATGTACCTCAAGGAGATCGGCAAGGTATCGCTGCTGTCCGCCGATGAAGAGATCGCGCTGGCGACGGACATGTCCGCCGGCGTGGAGGCGCAGCAGAAGCTCGACGAGGCCGCAAAAAATGGCATCACACTGAGCGAAGAGGAGACGGCCGCCCTCAAGGCGGCGGTAAAGAAGGGCGAAAAATCCAAGCAGCGTCTGGCCGAGGCCAACCTGCGCCTGGTCGTGTCCATTGCCAAGCGCTATGTGGGACGCGGTATGCTGTTCCTTGATCTTATTCAGGAGGGCAATCTGGGACTGATCAAGGCGGTGGAGAAGTTTGACCACACCAAGGGCTACAAGTTCTCGACCTACGCAACATGGTGGATCCGTCAGGCCATCACCCGCGCCATTGCCGATCAGGCACGCACCATCCGCATTCCCGTGCACATGGTCGAAACGATCAACAAGGTCATCCGTGTATCCCGCCAGCTCCTGCAGGAGCTGGGGCACGATCCCTCCCCTGAGGAGATCGCCGCCGAGATGGATATGCCCGTGGACAAGGTGCGAGAGATCCTGAAGATCGCGCAGGAGCCGGTTTCCCTTGAAACGCCGATCGGCGAAGAAGAGGACAGCCATCTCGGCGACTTCATTCCCGACGAGGGCGCAAGCGAGCCAAGCGAGGCCGCGTCGTTCACGCTCCTGCAGGAGCAGCTTGTGGACGTGCTCTCTACCCTTACCCCGCGCGAGGAAAAGGTCTTAAAGCTCCGCTTCGGTATTGAAGACGGCCGTCCCCGCACGCTTGAAGAGGTTGGCAAGGAGTTCAATGTCACGCGCGAGCGCATCCGCCAGATCGAGGCTAAAGCGCTGCGCAAGCTACGCCACCCGAGCCGCAGCAAGAAGCTGAAAGACTTTCTGAACTGAACAACACAAAGCAGGACGGCAGACTATGGCTGCCATCCTGCTTTTTTGTATTAGCAGCGCAATTGTGAACTGTGTGTAAATTCGCATATAACTCGCAAAGATATTTATATAAAACTATTGACAAATTTCAAGAAGATGCTATGATAGCATCCAGAAAGAAACCAAGGAGGCGCATGATGAAAAAGAACCTGTACAGTCTGACGCTGTCAGACGATGTGGTGCGCGAGGTCGATGCGCTGGCCCACCGGATGGGTACGAACCGTTCGGCGCTCGTGAACCAAATTCTGGCAGAGTACGTCTCTGTGCCGACGCCCGAGCGCCGCTGGAATGATATTTTCGAGGCCATAGAAGAGCTGATGACGCCCACGCGCGAGCTGGTGCCGTTCTTTGCTCCCGGCTCGTCCACGATGTCGCTCAAGTCGAGCTTATCGTATAAGTACCGCCCGACGGTCAAGTACGAGGTCGATTTAAGCAGCGGCGACGGCCAGACGATGGGCACGCTGAACGTCGTGTTCCGCACGCAGTCGGCGGCGCTGATCTCCGCGATGACGAGCTTCTTCCGGCTCTGGGTGCAGATCGAGGACAAGTGCCTCGCTCCCCTGCTTGGAAGCTCCATCTCCTGCGCGCTGTACGATGGGCGATTCGTCCGTCCGCTCGCGATGCCGCGCGGCAAAGTGCTGACGGCCGACGACGTCGCCGGTGCAATCAGCGCATACGTCCAGCTCTTCGACCGGCTGCTCAAGGGTTATCTCGACGGTTCACTTTCCGCGAGCGACGTTGAAATGGCCTACCGCGGCGATCTGCGAAGCAGAGCGCTGCTCATTTGATCACTTAATTGTAAAAAACACGAATTTGAGGTGAACTTGAATGAATGCTGAAAAATATACGCAAAAGGCTTTGGAAGCCGTCAAGACCGCGCAGAACATGGCGCAGGAAAACGGCAACCAGTATGTAACGACCGAACATTTGCTCTATGCCCTGCTCGATCAGGACGGCGGACTGATTGGGTCACTGTTCGGTAAGATGGGCGTCGATTGCGACGGCTTACTCTCCGAGCTCGACACGCTGATCCGCAATCTGCCCCGCATCTCCGGCGGCAGCGGCGAGGTGTACGCCTCGCCCGAGGTCGGCAAGATCCTGAACCTTGCCGAAAAGACCGCCGAAAAGCTGCACGACGAGTATCTCTCCGTTGAGCACCTGATGCTCGCCATCTTCTCCGAGGGCTCGCAGAGCGTGCGCCAGCTGCTCTCCGACCACGGCATCACGAGAAGCCGTTTCTCCGACGAGCTTGCGAAGGTCAAGACCTCTCCCGTGACGAGCGACAATCCCGAGGATTCCTACGACGCGCTCAAGAAGTACGGCACGGACCTTGTCGAGCGCGCCCGCACGAAGGAGCTCGATCCCGTCATCGGTCGTGACGCGGAGATTCGTAACGTCATCCGCATCCTGTCGCGTAAGACGAAGAATAACCCCGTGCTCATCGGCGAGCCGGGCGTCGGCAAGACGGCCATCGCCGAGGGCCTTGCCCAGCGTATCGTGCGCGGCGATGTGCCCGAAGGGCTCAAGGACCGCACGATCTTCTCGCTCGACATGGGCGCGCTGATCGCAGGCGCAAAGTACCGCGGCGAGTTTGAAGAGAGACTCAAGGCTGTTTTGAACGAGGTCAAGAAGTCCGAGGGCAAGATCATCCTCTTCATCGATGAGCTGCACACCATCGTCGGCGCGGGCAAGACCGAGGGCAGCATGGACGCTGGCAACCTCCTAAAGCCCCTGCTCGCCCGCGGCGAGCTGCACTGCATCGGCGCGACCACGCTCGACGAATACCGCCAGTATATCGAAAAGGACGCCGCCCTCGAGCGCCGCTTCCAGCCCGTTATGGTCAATGAGCCGACGGTCGAGGACACCATTTCCATCCTGCGCGGCCTGAAGGAGCGCTATGAGATCTATCACGGCGTGCGCATCCACGACAACGCGCTTGTCGCCGCCGCGACGCTCTCTGACCGTTATATCACCGACCGTTTCCTGCCCGACAAGGCGATCGACCTTGTCGATGAGGCCTGCGCGATGATCCGCACGGAGATCGATTCGATGCCCGCAGAGCTCGACGATCTGCGCCGCAAGATCATGCAGCAGGAGATCGAAGAAATGGCCCTCAAGAAGGAGGACGACCAGCTCTCGCGCGACCGTCTCGAAGAACTCAAGAAAGAACTCGCCGACGAGAAGGAGCAGTTCAACGCCATGAAGTCCCGCTGGGAGGCGGAAAAGAGCGGCGTGGACAGCGTGAAGCAGCTCAAGAGCCAGATTGAGCAGATGCATGGCGAGATCGAACGCGCGCAGGCGAACCTTGAGTACGAAAAGGCCGCAAAGCTCAAGTACTCCGATCTCCCCGCCCTCGAAAAGCAGCTCAAGGACGCCGAGGCTGCAGCCGAAAAGCACACGGGCGACAACTCCATGGTGCATGACACCGTGACCGAAAACGAGATCGCCGACATCGTCGGCAAGTGGACGGGCATCCCCGTCAGCCGCCTGATGGAGGGCGAGCGCGAAAAGCTGCTGCGCCTCGACGAGATCATTCACAAGCGCGTTGTCGGTCAGGACGAGGCGGTGCGCCTCGTCACCGAGGCCATCCAGCGCTCGCGCGCAGGCATTGCGGACCCGAACCGCCCCATCGGCAGCTTCCTCTTCCTCGGCCCCACGGGCGTTGGCAAGACGGAGCTTGCAAAGTCCCTTGCCGACTGTCTCTTTGATGATGAACACAACCTTGTGCGCATCGATATGACCGAGTATATGGAGAAGTTCTCCGTTTCTCGTCTCATCGGCGCGCCTCCGGGATACGTCGGCTACGACGAGGGCGGCCAGCTCACCGAGGCTGTGCGCCGCAAGCCGTACAGCGTGGTGCTGTTCGACGAGGTCGAAAAGGCGCACCCAGACGTCTTCAACATCCTGCTGCAAATTCTCGACGACGGCCGCATCACCGATTCGCAGGGCCGCACGGTGGACTTTAAGAACACGATCATCATCCTGACCTCGAACCTCGGCTCTTCCGAGCTGCTCGACGGCATCCAGCCGGACGGCAGCATCTCCGAGAGCGCCCGTGCCGCCGTCATGGGCGAGCTGCGCCGCGCGTTCCGTCCGGAATTTCTGAACCGTCTCGACGAGATCATCATGTTCAAACCGCTCACGAAGGAGAACCTCAGCGGCATCATCGACATTCTGATGGAGGGTCTCAAGAAGCGCCTTGCCGACAAGACGCTCAAGCTCGAAGTCACGGATGCGGCCAAGAGCCTCATCATCGAGCGCGGCTTCGACCCGATCTACGGCGCACGTCCGCTCAAGCGCTACCTCCAGAGCGCAGCGGAGACGCTGATCGCCAAGGAGATCTTGCGCGGCGACCTCGCCGCGGGCAGCACGCTCGTGCTCGACGCCGAAAACGGCGAGCTGAGCTGCCGCAAGAAGTAAATACGCGCGAAAAGCCGCCCATTCGGGCGGCTTTTTCCGTTTCGCTACCGATAGTAGCGGAATACTTGGTGGACTTTTGCGCCAAAAACTGCTACGATAGCGCCATCAAGGCAAAGGAGGCACGATCATGGACAACGAACTCGGCGCGCGTATCCGCACGCTTCGAAAGGAGCGCGGGCTGTCGCAGGAGGCGCTGGCGCAGGCACTCGAAGTCTCGCGGCAGGCCGTGACAAAGTGGGAAGACGGCTCGTCGCTACCGAGCACGGCGAACCTCTTCGCGCTCTCGGGCTTTTTCGGTGTTCCGCTCGCAGAGCTGACCGGCACGCCAGATGGGAACGCTCCCGCAAGCATATCGGAGAAAACACGCGATAAGCGCACAAAGACCCTGCGCATTGGCGCATGGGTGCTGTTGGCCGTCAGCGTACCGGTATTGCTTGTATGCGCCGTACAGTATTTTACTGCCGGACCGCCTATTCCAGAGGATGTTTCGATCGTCGGCGGCGTTGATATGGCGACAGACATCTACGTTATGGGTCGGTTTCCTTCGCATCTGTTTTTAGCCGCACTGTCGCTCTTTGTCGTGGGACTTGGTGTGCTGATAGGATTGAAAATCAAAAGGTGGAAAGGGAAAACACATGACGGGCAAGATTAAAGTTTTATTACCGCTGCTGCTCATTTTTCTACTTGTCGGCTGCGGCAAAATGGATGACGGCCTGACCATCGAGGGCCACGACTGGACATACGCAAACGCCATTGACAGCGCGGGGCAGCCGCTCGACCTCCCCGCCCTCACCTGCTCCGCACTGGATGGTACACTGACCGTCACCGACACAGACGGCAGCACGCAGAGCGGCACCTTTACTCTCACCCAGCGCGACGCGAACGACGTCCTCTATGATCTTACGCTGGACAGCGAGACTGGCAAGGCACTTGTCGGCGTCACGGAATACACCGACGCCGCGGGCGGGAAACGCAGCGAGTATACGCTCATTTTGTTGCTGCCGGAGCAGACGGTTTATTTTCGCGCCGATATGGCGGAATGAATTAAAACCGCTCGAAAGGGCGGGGTTTCCTCTGCACCGTGCAGGGGCGCGGAAAAGGGGGCCATTCTCTCACGTGAGAGAATGGCCCCCTTTGCTGCCTTCAGGCAGCAAGAATCTGTAAAGCACTATTGCTTTAATAGCCTTTTAATTTCTTTCTCTGCAAGCGCAGTGACCCCCTCGAAATCCACGCAGGGGTGGTATGCGGATTCCAGTGCGTCATGCGCCTTCTTGGCGTCCGACAGCGCGCCCACTGCCTCGTCTAAGAGCGATGCTTCCACGCGGCGCGTGAAGCGTAGCTTCGCCTTCTGCGCGCGCGTGAGCTTCTCCTCCGCCATCGCGTCGAGACGCAGACGGCGGTAGGGCTTTCCCTCGTATGGGATGCTGGCGTTCGTCGTGATGAATGCCAGCCCCTTTTCCGGGATCAGCACGTGATGGAGCTCCCGCGGCCGGTCGGGATTCGGGCAGGCGATGACATCGAAATGCTTCTCCTGCGCCGCCAGCACGATGGCCTCAAGCATTTCATTTCCCAATCCCGCGCTGTCGATGATCGCGTAAATGCGCGGGCAGAAAGCTTCGACCGTGTCGAATCGGCAGATCTCGCCCCGATGCGTCACACCGCCTAAAAATACGCGGTCGATGTGTCCGCTGCCGCTTCCCTCGCCGCGCAGTTCACGCGCGAGAATGCCGTTCGTGCGGCGGCGAAGCTTCGAAACGTCCATCTGCGCGTGCATCGCCACGCGGCGCTCGCTCTCCACCTCGCCCATCGCGCGCAGGATGCGGTAGGCGCTGCGGTAGTGTGCGCGATATTCGTCGCTCAGCGCGATGATCTCCGCGCGGCGAGCTTTGGCCGCCTCCACGTCGTAAAAGCGCGTCAGGTCAACATAGCGCTCACTCGTGACCGCGTAGGTCGGCTCGAGCACATGGGGGAAGATACATTAGGACACTTTTGGAAAGCAGGGCTTAGACGGCACCATACCGTGGTCATGGTACCTAAATCTTCAGAATTTCCATGTGATTTTGACTTCCTGTTCGCCGGTATCCGGATTAGTTTCTCCAATCTCGATTTTCTCAATCAGAGCCACGGCCAGTTCTCTGGGCAAGGTGTCCAGTTGCAGGAGCTCCCGTGCCTTTTCCATCAGGTCTTCCTGCTCCTTTGGCTGCTCCCGCTCGGTCAGCTCATCGCCGATCTGGACCAGCCGAAGTTCCAAGCGACCCTTCTCCGCCAGAAAATCTCGGTTCAGCTCCACAAACTGCCCCTCACTCAGAACGCCGGATATTTTATCCAGATACAGGTTTTTCAGCGCAAGGCTCCGTTTTTCCAGTTGAGCGATCAGGGTCTTTTGTTCCTGCAGCAAGGCATCCCTGCGAGTGTCCTGCGGTGGCGGAATGTCCAGTTCTTCCAGCGTGTAGTAGGTCTGGACGTAGTGCCTCAGCCTCTCCAGCACCAAATCGATTAGCCAATCCAGCCGGATGGAATGGCGGGTGCACAGCTTCTCCACGCCGCTGTCGGCATAGAGCTTGCATCGGAGATAATAGACCCGCTTCGCTCCCTTTTTGCCGTTGGAAGTCTTGCTCATGGTGCTGCCGCAGTCCATGCACTTCACAAGTCCTGCCAACGGATGGACCATCCCGGTCCCGTCCTCTCTGGACCGCAGCGCCATCAGCTTCTGCACCGTCTGGAACGTCTTTCGGTCAATGATGGCCTCGTGGGTGTCCTCCACCCGGAACCACTGCTCCTGCGGCATCGTGATGAGGGTCTTGGATTTATAGCTGACCTTCTTCGTCCGGCCTTGCACCATGACGCCGGTATACATTTCATTGTGAAGGATGCGCCAGACCGTGGTCTTGTTCCATAATCCGTAGTCGTTCTTGATGGGGTGGTTGCAGCTCCAGCCGCGTTCCGCCTTATACCGGGTAGGATTGACGATCCCCCTGCTGTTGAGCATAAACGCGATGTTCTGCTTGCCATGGCCCTCCATCGCCCACCGAAAGATCTGCCGCACTACCTCCGCCGCTTCCGGCTCAATAATGAGGTGATTTTTGTTCTTCGGGTCCTTCTGATAGCCGTAAACGGGAAATCCGCCGATGTACTGCCCCTGCCGCCGTTTCATGTCGAAAACCATGCGGATGTTCTCGGAAAGGTCCTCTAAGTACCACTCGTTGATGAGGCCGTTGATCTGACGGGCTTTCTTGTTGCCCTTAATCTCGGTGTCGGCGTTGTCAGCCACCGCGATAAACCGGATGCCCCAGATGGGAAACAGGCCGTGGATGTACTTCTCCACCAATTCCATATCGCGGGTAAAACGGGACTGGCTTTTGCAGAGAATGATCTGAAACTTCTTCTCCTTGGCCGCTTCGATCATCTTGTTGAAGTCAGGCCGCAGGCTGTCAGCGCCGGAATAGTCCTCGTCGCAGTAGATATGGTAGATGTCCCAGCCGCGCTCCACGGCGTAGCTGATCAGCAGAGATTTCTGGTTCTGGATGCTTTCAGATTCAGGTTGCTGCTTATCTTCGTCCTCCTTACTCAGTCGTGTATAAATCGCGCAAAGGATAGTTACACCTCCTTCAAGGCGTAACTGCTCACTCAAATCATAGCATAGGAGCAGCTACCCGGCAAGAAATTATTTGAAATCCCTACGCCGCTAAAATGCAGCGTAGGGATCATTTGGACAGTTCTTTTGTGAGCCACGCGGTGATGGCTTGTTGGATGATGGTACTGATTGGGGACTCGTCGTTGGATTGATGTTGTTCTTCTATGATGAATATTGGGTCTTTCACAAAAACACCTCCGGGGAATTTTATGAATGGATGATTCGAGATATGAAAAAGCAGATGTACATGGTGTACATCTGCTTTTTAGTATTACAATAACTAATTGTTCCGAACGCTATTATAAAAGTATACCGAAAACTAACCTCCGCACCCCTATCACCTTTAGGTATCATTTATTTCTCTAAATCATTTTCTAAGACGTCAAGTAATTCTTTCAACGATACTTTTGTGCTTTCAGGGACTCCTTTATAGTCTCCTTGAAGATATCTATTCTGGATATTATGATTAGGGTGTACGCGACCAACAGTATCAGTAATACAGTCAATATGCCTCTGTCCATTCTTGTCTTTATTAATAATATAAAATGTGCTGGCTGGCAATTCAGAATCCATGAGTAATGTATTGTGTGTAGTAACAACCAACTGTCCTGAAATTTCTGACTGTACAGATAGCAGAAGATCTCGAACACGCATATCGTGAATCCCTGTATCCAATTCGTCAATTACAACCGTAGATCCTGTTGCCGCTATCAAAAAGAATGGCAATAGCTCTAGGATTGACTGCGTGCCTGTAGATTCTAAATTAAACGGAACATCGCACAATTTTCCCGAAATCATTTGCTGGGTATAAAGCTCATAATGAACACTATTCTCTTTGTTTTTCTTCTTGTAGTACGCAGTCTTAATATCCGTGTTGATTTTCGGCAAAAAGCAATTCAGCATTGCCTCTGCTCGATCTAATTCCTGAAGATGATCAGACTTAATATCTCCTCTATCCAATTCACTAAGCATCGGATGGACAAGGCCAACTATCCCTCGGTCCGGAGCGTTTGGGAATTTGACTTTGCACGACAATCTTAAGAGATCTTCCAAGCAAATCTTAAACTGTTTAGAAATTGCACTATTTAAATAACTTTGAGTTTTATCTCCTATCTCATGCTGCAAAATCGCTAAGAGGGAGTGCTTTCCCCAAAACTTTGTTAAATTGGTATAAACATCTGCCAAAAATGCTTTGTCAATAAACACCTTTTCATTAAGCTTCTTTGACATCGGTGTAATGTCAAAATATACCCCCTTATTCTTCTCAAGAGTATACTCCAATCTTTCATGAACGATTTCTTTTTCGCCCATCTCCATAAGATAGCGGCCTTTTTTTCCATCAATAATGAAAGAAAAGTCTAGAATAAGGTTGTCCGTCGTTCCTATTGCACGTACATCCTGCACTATCGCTTCCATGTCTCTGAATTGTGCTCGGAGCATTTTGAGAAAACTCTCATCCTCTGCAATCTCTTTATTATTTGACATAAACTCTTGCAGAAAATCCCTAAAGTCCATCGTTCGCATAGTTTCCGCAAGGGTAAAAAATGCTGCTGCAAAATTGGATTTTCCAGCACCGTTTTCTCCATAAAGAAGAACCAAGTTTTTAGGGACACCGCTCTTTTGGGTTAGATCGACCGTCAAGGTTGAAAAGGTTTTATAATTCTCAAGATGGATTGACGTAAACATTTAATCCCCTCCAAGCCTCATTATAACAATCTCACCGTACGTTGTCTAGTTCAATCTTCACTGTCTATCTTTATATTTTTATTATTTTTGTAACTTTTTATTACTATTTTTGCAAAAACAATATTTACAGCAGAGGAGTTTTCTGTTATAATGGTAATGTCAGCAATGACGGTATCGCCTTCATCGCTGGTATGCACCTTGAAAACTGGACATGGCACCTTACACACCATTCAAAGGAGGAATTCTATGAAATTATTAATTCTAAGTTCCAAGTCTTACGATCCCCAAGGACCCAACTACGGAGACTGTTTCCTCATTGATACAGGAACCGCCCTCGTGGTCTATGACTGCGGCTGCGAAGAGCACGCTAAAAGGGTCGAGAATTATATGTTGACCAATGGCTATTCTGAGACCATCGTCATCTTGTCCCACAATGATGCCGATCACTTCGATGGTATCCCTTACCTGGTCGAAAAGGGCCTGGTATCCAAAGTCTATACCCAACTGTTCCTCAAACACAAGGATGAAATTCTTAAATTGTTAGACGACGGCAGAGCGACTGATCATTCCGTGGGCGAACGAATCAAAAAGGTCTATAGCAACATCGCCAGCCTGAGCAAACAGGTAACCCTTGTTGATGTCCTTACCGCCAGCGAAATCGTCTCTGGCGTAAACATCGTCGGTCCCACGGAAGACTACGCTCTCGATACTATCACGAAAGCCCTGGACTCCAACGAGAGCAACCGCATTGACGCTGAGACGGTAATCAACGCCGCCAGCGTACAGGTGTCCGTTGACTTCACTCAAACTCAGTGTCTCCTCTGTGGCGACGCTTCTTTCGAGGCTATTAAGGACAAGCTCACCGATTACTCTGTGATCCAACTTCCTCACCACGGGAAACCCGATACCGCTGAAAAGATCTTCGAGGCAAAGCGCGGCAAAAACAGTACCGTCTATTTCGTCAGCGATAACACAGGGAACAGCAACGGAGGCTCTCTCAAGCTAAAGACCCTCGGCAAGGATGTCCGTAAGACAACCAACAACGATATCCATTATCCCCCCAGCATCGGTTCTTCCGGAATTGGTTCAGGTTCCCGTCGTACCTTAGGCTTCAACTATTGAAAGGAGCGTGACGCCATCGATGACTTACATCCTGCAACCCCTCTTCGAACCCGAGCTGGCTGCTCGAAAAGAATACCTTCTTTACGCCTACCACTTCTATTTTGTTGAAGTGAAACGAACTTCCAGTTTCATCGAACTGAAAAGTTTCCCGTTCAGAGACGACAACATCGTAATGTTGTACGGTCATTACCCCTGGATTATGTTCTTTTTCGCTAAATATGGAGCAGAGCTTAAGGATAAAACGAAAATCATCAACTCATGTTATCCCAGCCTTGCTGTCCCTCTGCTCAAACAGCATCATATCTACTACAGCAAGGTGAATTCAAACGGAGAAGCCTGCTGCTATGATGGCAGCAACTTCGGTTTCTCCTTCGACATAACTGATTCGGAACTGGATGCACTAAACTCTGCACATCTCCCTCTGATTGAGCAAATCGAATTTGCTTACGAAAGGGTGGCGTAACGATGAATATGAATCTCTTCGACACATATAACCTCCGCGCTCGTCTTTGTGTCAGTATCTTCTACGCGACCCCATTCATCTTTGATATCATCTGCCTCACACACAAGACTTTCTCCGTCACCGAAGGTGTTGTCTTGTCCGCAGTATGTGTTACTGTGTGTCAGGCATTGCTTGGTATACATCGTGTTCCTACAAACGGGCAGCCTGTCAAAAATACAGCTGCTGAGCTTCTCTTACCCTCATCGACTCTGTCGGCAGGGACTCGTGCTCGTTACTACCGTAAGCTCGCATCATTCGAACCCGAGTTCCAGCCGTTGCTCGACTATATAAGCTTTAGCTCTCATAATGCTGAAAGCCACTCCTCCGACATCAGTAAGCTATGCAACGATGTTATCTCTTGGCTGCGAGCAAAAACACGTAATCCAGAAACATTCCGGCTGGTGCATGAAGAGAACATCAATTATGGATATATACGGAATATGCTACGGCTAAAACCTATCGGTATCGGAGTTAATCTCTTTGCCGTTATTTTCTTCGGCATTTATATCATTTCTATCACCAGCACATTTACATGGAATGAACAAGGAATATACTGTCTATGCCTAGTTGTACACCTGATCTCATTTCTGTATCTCCATCGGTGCATTAACAATTCCTCTGTCGATGCTGCAGCCACACGTTATGCGTATGCGTTGTTAGAGGCGATTGACATTCTTTAATCTCACCTAACTTCCATTATCTACAAGTGCCATATCCAGCCTTCAGGTAATGCCAGACGAGTTTGCAACATGTTCAACGAACTTGCAAACTCGTCTGGCATTGCAGCTTAGAGGAGGGAATAAGTTTCCCATTAAGTATAAAGCCTGAGAATCCCTTCGTTTTTGGATTTACTCGGCTTTTGTAGTCTTGTCCTAATCTTGCCTTCTATTTTTCGACCGCTTTTAGACACAAAACGCCGCATACAACGGAACAGACTTCAATCCATCTTTCTCCCCGAAATTCTTGAGCGACATCCGGATCGAGTAATCTGGTTTATAGCTATCCACGAAAACACTGAGACTGCGAGATCGGACGTGCTCCCCTTTTTTGACTTCAATACCGATGATCTGATTGCCTTTTTGCAACACAAAATCAAGTTCGGCTGTACCGCTGCTCTCCCAATAGTAAAGGTCATAGCCCTTGGCAGCAAGCTGCTGGGCCACATAGTTTTCTGTGACAGCCCCCATGAAAGTATTCCCCTCGCCGGAGAGCACCGTCTGCTGAGAGAGGCCAGATTTCATAGTAAGCAGACCTACATCGCCCATATAGAGCTTGAACGCTGACAGGTCAGCATAGACAGCGATTGGCTCAAAGGCCTGATTGATACGCTGGCATTTCAGCACAACGCCAGCCAGGTTCAGCCATTCAATGGAAGCACCGAACAGTGTCGCGCTGCCGCCTTTTTGGACGACCTTATACTGAAACTTCTTGTTGTCTTTGGCCAGTTGCGCCGGAATGGAATTGTAGCAGGCACGGATCTTCACGCTGTCCGTATTGCTGGCATACTTCGCCATGTCCGCAATATAGTTGTCCAGGATCTCACTCTGCACCAACGGAACATCCAGAAAGCTGCCGCTTTTCAAAAAGGCATTGATACAGGCAGGCATTCCGCCAATAATCAGATATTCTCGATACAGCTCGATGGCCTCCTGATGCAGGGCATCGGGCAGCGGTTCCATCGTTTCATAGGCTGTACAGATTTCTCCGCAGAGAAGTTCCTTGCCTCTGGCCCAGAGATACTCCTCGAAATCCAGCGGATAAAGGGTGATTGTTTCCACCTTGCCCACCGGGAAGGAATAATGCTGACGGTTTATTGCCACACCCAGCAGGCTTCCCGCGGCCGCAATATGGAACTCCGGTGTTTCCTCGCAGAAGTATTTTAGTGCGGTCAGTGCACGCTCGCAGGATTGGATCTCATCGAAAATGATCAGTGTTTCACCGGGAATGATGCGCTCACCGGTGGACGCCTCCAGATACCGCAGGAGGCGTTCCGGTGCGATATTGTCGTTGAAATAGGATGCAATCGTCAGATTCGTCTCCAGATTGATATAAACCACATTTTTGAACTGCTCCTCGCCAAATTTGCGGAGGATATAGGTCTTACCCACTTGGCGGGCACCATTGACGATCAGCGGCAGGCGGTCAGCGGTTTTATTCTTCCAATCTAAAAGCTGTTCTTCAATTTTACGCTTCATCACCATCACCTCATGGATATAGTTTATCCATGATAGAAAGTTAAGTCAAGAAAAATATGTTGAAATATGATTTTTCTTGACTTAACTTTTGTTTGGTTGGTTCATTTGTTCTCCAGTTCCGACAGCCGGATTGTATCCCTCTCGACCATATCATACATCATGGCAGCCAGATGGACGCACAAGCTACCAGCACCGCAGGTGCAGAACATATCATCAATGGTATGATCCTCGTTGAGATTAATCTCTGTGAAAATGGTTTCACCACCACCATTGAACTGGCCGTCAAATTCCAGTGTAGAGCTGGGAAGGACCCGGAAAGGCTGGATCTCGTGATGATACCGTTTGACATACGCCAGGTCTTCGGGTGAAATCTGCTGCAAGTACTTGTTGATCGTCATATGTCATTCCTCCAATTAAATTTTTTTCAGCGTCTCTGCGCTGGCCCATTTGGTTTCATATTCCAGATGGGCATACAGGTCCGCTGTGGTTTCCAAGGTGCTGTGTCCCAGCCATTGCTGTACTTCAATCAACGGAACGCGATTTTGAATCAGAACAGAGGCGCAGGTATGTCTCAAATCGTGCAGACGGATCTCCCGCAGGTCATTGTCCCGTAAAAACTGTTTGAAGCACTGGGTGAAATAGTTGGGTGCAACAGGCTCCCCTTCCCGATTCAGGCAGACATATGCATCGGCAGGGGCTGGAGCTTCTCCGTAGCGAACCGTCTTCAAATTGTAAAGCAAGGTCCACACTGTCTCCGGTATTGGAAGCGTCCGATAGCTGGATTTTCGTTTCAGGATATCCCGTTCTATGACAGCATCTGTTCCATCAGAATCGCCATAGATGCGGGTGTGCTGGATCGTAATGGTCTTGTTTTCAAAATCCACACTTCCCCACTGCAACCCCAGGACTTCGCTTCGGCGCAGCCCATAGAACACAGACAAGACAACCGGCACGTACATCCAATGCCCACGCAGCTTGTCCAGCAGCTGGTTCACTTCACTGGCAGCGTAATGGGCCGGCAAATACTTTTGTTTCTGCGGCCGCTCTGCGATTTCGGCCACATTGCGGTCTACCAGGTCCAGCCGGACAGCATCTTTCAGCGCCTTATGGATATTGGCATGGTGATGAATGGCGGTGTTGGGCGATACTCCTTGTTCTTGCAAGTAGGCATAGTACTCTTCTAGGTCTATGGCACGCAGACCACGCAAAGGAATACCCCGCTCCCGAAAATACGGGCAAATACTGTTTTCGATCACATATTTATAATTGCGGTAAGTGGTAGGGGAAACCTTGCCTTTCATCCTGGCAAGCCATTGCAGCATATAGTCTGCGAAAAGAGGGCCGGAAGGGCCTGGCTTACCATAAATGTCCGTATACTGCTGTCTGGCCTGCAGGAGCATATCCTCGGCGCGCCGTTTATTGCCCTGGACGGTTAGATGCGTCGCGATCCACTTAGGGGCCCGTTTTCCTGTCTCGTCATGCAGATTCAAAACGATGTACCAGTTCCCTTTCTTCTGCTGTAAATGCCCAGACACCATGATGGCACTCTCCTTTCTTTGCATCCGTTTTATTTCTCTGCGCCAGAATTATTTCTGTTTGACTGACTGCCTACCGTGCTGTAAAATACCGCCACAACCACACCCTGCGCGGTCGCTTTTTTCGGAACGTTAAACGCACCGGACTCAAAATCCGACGCGAGCGTTACCATATGGGTTCGAATCCCACCACCGATACTGTGGTGACTATGGACAGACTCCCATTTTGATTTGTCAACTCGTTACAATCTGTATCGGGTTGTTTTTTTTATTGAGCAGTTACGCCTTACTTCAAATAGCTTGTCCTGTAAAAGTGTCCTATTGGTGCCATGACAGGTGCTGGAACCATCGTATTTTCGTCCCCGCAAAGCCTTGCAAATACTGACTTTTTTCGCAGGGTGTCCTAATGGTGCTGTGCCATGCGGGCTGGTGCCGTCCACGATGGCGGCGTTCCGGTCCAAAAAGATCGCGCCGTCGAGCGAATCGGGGTCGCCCGAGCAGTTGATGTACACGACGCGCTCGCCCGCGCGCTCCATCGCCGCGCCCACGCGGCGCATGAAGGTCGACTTCCCGCAGCCCGGACCGCCCTTTAAGATCATCAGATCGTCGAGCCGGCCGCCTAAAAGCTGATCGTAGAGCGAGAAAAAGCCCTCTTCGCTGTTCGCGCCGAGGAAAAAGTACAGCGGTTTCATTTCAAATCCCTCCCAAAATAAAGCGTCTCTGTCTCAGCGTATGCGACCTGTTCTGTCCATGCGCACGGGCCTGCACAGAGAAAAGATTTTTCTTCGACGGGTTTACTTTTCCGCGCAAACCGATTATGATGATAAAGCATGATGTTAACCTGACCGGCAAAGGAGTATAAAGCGATGGACAATGACCTCCTGCGCGCCATCCCCGGGGTGGATGAGCTGATGCGCCATCCCCTGTTGTGCAGCACATGTGCAGGGATCCCTGCGCCCGTGCTGACCGATGCCGTGCGCGCGGAGCTGGATGCGCTGCGCGCGCAGATCCGCAGCGGAGCGGCCACGGTGCTTCCGGATGATGAGACGCTCTGCAGGCGCGCGGCAGCGCGCGCAGAGCGCGCAAGACTTCTGTCACTGCGCGGTGTGATCAATGCGACCGGCGTTGTGCTGCATACCAATCTTGGCCGCGCCTGCCTGAGCGAACGCGCGGCCGCCGCTGCAGCCGAGACTGCACGGGAATATTCCACACTTGAATACGATCTTTCCACCGGAGGGCGCGGAGCGCGCGGCCGCCATATCGAGCCGCTGCTCTGCCGGCTCACGGGTGCAGAGAGCGCCATGGTCGTGAATAACAATGCCGCTGCGGTGCTGTTGATCCTTACCGCGCTTGCTTCCGGCGGTGAAGTGATCACCTCACGTGGGGAGCTTGTGGAGATCGGAGGATCATTCCGCATACCGGAGATCATGGAGGCCTGCGGTGCGGCGCTGCACGAGGTGGGCGCTACGAACAAAACGCACCTTTCTGATTATGAGCGCGCCATCAACGATTCGACCCGCGCTCTGATGAAGGTCCACACCAGCAATTTCCGTATCCTCGGATTTACGGAATCGGTGAGCCGCGCGGAGCTTGTCTCGCTGGCTCATACGCACGGGCTTCCGGTGATCGAGGATCTTGGCAGCGGTTCCCTTCTTCCGTTGGAGATGTTCGGCATCCGCGATGAACCGACCGTGCAGGCGTCTGTCCGCGCAGGGGTAGATGTGATCTCCTTTTCCGGCGATAAGCTGCTTGGCGGTCCGCAGGCAGGGATCATTCTGGGAAAGGCGCGATATATCGACCTGCTCCGTCGTCATCCGCTTGCACGCGCTATGCGCGTGGACAAGATGACGCTCGCGGCGCTGGAGGCGACGCTGCGAGCTTATGCCGACGGCACTGCCGCAGCGGAGCTCCCGACACTGCAGATGCTTGCGCTGACGCAGGAAGAGCTGTGTGCGCGGGCAACGGAGCTTTGTGCGATGCTCACGTCGCAGGACATTGATGCCGCCGTTGTTACCGCGGAGGATCCGGTTGGCGGCGGCAGCGTTCCCGTTCAGATGCTGCCCTCTTATGCGGTTGCCGTTCTGCCTCACCGCTGCAGTGTGGACACGCTGGAAACGCGCCTGCGCGGGTGGAAAACGCCCATTGTCGTCCGCATTGCGCACGACCGTGTGCAGCTTGGCGTGCGTACATTGCAGCGCGGACAGTTTGCCGCGCTGTGCGAGGCGCTTGCAGAAACCGCGCGATGAAGCATATCATCATCGGAACGGCAGGGCACGTGGATCACGGCAAGACCCTGCTCGTCAAGGCACTGACAGGCATTGATACCGACCGCCTGGCAGAGGAAAAAAAGCGTGGGCTTACCATCGAGCTTGGCTTTGCACATCTTGATTGGCCGGACGGCACGCAGGCCGGCATTATCGATGTGCCCGGACACGAAAAATTTATCAGAAATATGCTTGCCGGCGCGGGCGGCATCGACCTTGCGATGCTCGTTGTCGCTGCGGATGAGGGCTTTATGCCGCAGACGGCCGAGCATCTTGACATTCTCACGCTGCTTGGGATCCGCGACGGGCTGGTCGTTATCACAAAGACCGATATGGTCGATGCCGACTGGCTTGAAATGATGTTGGAAGAGACCCACAGGCGGGTAAAGGGCAGTTTTCTGGAAGGAAAGCCTGTTTTTTGCGTCTCCGCGCGCACCGGCGATGGCATCCCGGCGCTGCGCAACGCGCTGCATGCGCTTGCGGCGCGAGCGGAGGAAAAAAGCGTCCGCGCCGCATTCCGTCTGCCGGTGAACCGCGTGTTTTCCGTGGACGGTTTCGGCACGGTCGTCACCGGCACTCTTATCGAGGGCGTGATCCGCAGAGACGATCCGGCAGAGCTTGCGCCCTCGGGGATTGCAGTGCGCGTTCGCGGTCTTCAGGTGCACGGAGCTGATGTTCCGGCCGCCTACGCCGGACAGCGCGTTGCCGTCAATCTTGCCGGCGTTAAAAAAACAGATATCCAGCGCGGAGAGAATGTGATCTGTCCCGGCAGCATCCGCTCTTCGCAGTTGCTGGATGTGCGTCTGCGCTGCCTTGCCGATGCTCACCGTACCATCCGCAGCGGCTCACAGGTCCATCTTTATCATGGCGCGTCCGTGCATCTGGCGCGGGTCGTATTGTTGGAGCAGGACGAGCTTTATCCGGGCGAAAGCGGCTATGCCCAGCTCCGGCTCACAGAGCCGGTCGCGGCCAAAAACGGCGACCGGTTTGTGATCCGCTTTTATTCCCCGCTCGAAACGATCGGCGGCGGGATCGTCTTAAACGACGCGCCAGCGCGCCACAAGCGCCGCGACGAAGCGGTGCTCGCAGCACTCCGGATCCGCGAGAGCGGTTCGGATGCAGAACGGATCTTACAGGCTCTGTCGGAATTTGGCAGCCGGCTTCCCGACGCCGCGCAGCTTGCGGCAAGGCTCGGGATCGACGCCGACACGCTCGTTCCGCAGCTGGAGACGCTGCTTGCTGCAGGACATGTGCTCGAGCCGCTTTGCGGGAAATATCTTTCCTCCGCTGCACTTGACATGCTCTGGGATCGCTGCCATGCGCTGCTTGCGGCTTACCATGCCCGATATCCGCTCCGCGCCGGCATGCAGGCCGTCGAGCTGAAGCAAAGGCTGTTCCCTTCTTCCGATCCTGCAGCCGCTGATGCGCTGCTTGCCGCGCTTTGCCGCGAGGGACGCATCAAAGCGCAGGCTGGCTGCTATGCGCTTGCGGACTTTTCTGTGCGCTACACCAAGCGTCAGGCCGATATCCGGACAGAAGTGCTGGAGCTTTACCGCAAGGCGGGATATGAAGCGCCCGCCGTGCGAGAGGTGCTCGCGTGCTTTGCGCCAAAAGATCTTCCGGATGTGCGGCAGGTGCTTGAAAGCGCGGCTGCCGACGGGGATCTGATCCTGATCGGGCCGGAGCTTTACTGGCACCGCGATATCTACCGTATGGCCTGCGGCGTGCTGAAGGCACATTTTGTCTCGCACGAGACACTTGCTCTTGGCGAAATGCGCGATCTGCTGGGAACCTCACGCAGGAATGCGCTTGCTATATTGGAATACTGTGACCGCAACCGCATTACCCGCCGGGATGATGATGTGCGCCGTCCCGGCCCAAATATCGTGCGCCTGTAGGTTCTGTGATGATCTTCTCTGCATGGGGGTGGATGAGCGCTGGTGTGCTCCCCGGTCTTCAAAACCGGCTGTGGGAGGTCAGAAGCCTCCCGGATGGGTTCGATTCCCATGCACTCCCGCCAAAGGCGGTGGAAAACAGTTCAGGCTGTTTTTCACCGCCTTTTCTTTGATTTCCTGAGTTGATAGAGAAAGGCGGATACGCTGAAAAGGAACCGGTTTCAAAAACCGGTTCCTTTTTTATCATATTTGGGCAGAAGTTCTTTATCCTTTACAGGATGATACAGATCAGGCCGCCGGTGCCCTCGTTGATGATGCGCTCAAGCGTCTGGCGCAGCTTGACGCGCGCGTCATCCGGCATATGCTTGAGCTTTGCCTGCAGATCCTCGTTCACGATCTCATGGAAACTGCGGCCAAAGATGTTGGACTGCCAGATCTTTGTCGTATCGCCCTCGAACTCCTGCAGAATATAGTTGACCATATCCTCGCTCTGCTTTTCGTTTCCTACGATGGGCGAGACCGTCGTTTCGATATCTGCGCGGATGATGTGCAGGCTTGGCGCGCTGGCTTTGAGCTGCACGCCGTAACGTCCGCCCTGCTTCATGATCTCCGGTTCCTCCAGATTCAGCTCATCCACCGTCGGTACAACAATACCGTAGCCGCTCTCTCGCGCGTCGTGAATGGCCTGTGCGACCTTGTCATACTCAGCCTTGACGGTGGAAAGCTCGGTCAGCAGACTCATCAGATCGCCGTCGTCCTTGACGGCAAAGCCCGACTGCTCGCTCAGCGTCTGATAAAACAGCGTGCGCGGCAGCTTCAGCTCCGCCGCAGCAATGCCGGTGCCGAGCTGGATGGAAACGATCTTTGCTCCGCTGATGCCATCGCAGACACCGAGCGATGCAATGCAGGGCTGCACCTCGCGGATGCAGCGCAGATGCTCCGTGCGCTCACGGATAGCCTGATACAGGCCGCTTTTGATCGGATGGTCGGCGCTCAGCGCCTCGACCCACGGCGGGATATTGAGATCCAGTTCGCAGAGCGGGAACTCGTAGAGGATGGCCTTGAGGATCTTCCCTACTGCCGCGTCGTCGAGCAGCAGGCAGTTAACGGGCAGACAGGTCACGCCATACCGTGAAGCAATATCCCTTGCCATGGACTGCACACGTTCGCTTTCCGGATCCACAGCATTGAGAAGGACAAGAAACGGCTTGCCGATCTCCTGCAGCTCACGGATCACGCGGCCCTCAGCTTCAATATAATCCTCGCGGGGGATATCGGTGATGCTGCCGTCGGTCGTGACGACCACACCGATGGTCGAATGCTCGCGGATCACCCGCGTGGTGCCAAGCTCCGCCGCTTCGCTCATCGGGATCTCGTGGTCGAGCCACGGCGTCGTCACCATGCGCACGCTTTCGCCTTCCATCTGTCCGGTCGCGCCGGGGATCATATAGCCCACACAGTCGATGAGCCGCACCGAGCAGCTGCTGCCCTCATCGAGCGCGATATCCACCGCTTCCTCCGGCACGAACTTCGGCTCCGCCGTCATGACCATGCGCCCGCTGCCGCTCTGCGGCAGCTCATCCTTGGCGCGCTCGCGGCGGTAGACATTGTCAATGTTCGGCAGGACCTGCGTTTCCATAAAGCGCTTGATAAAGGTCGATTTGCCTGCGCGCACGGGGCCGACCACGCCGATGTAGATGTCCCCTGCCGTGCGGGTGGAGATGTCCTGATAGATCTCGGTATTTATACTCATAGTCTGTTTCCTCCGTTCTCAGCGCCTGCGTGGGATCAGCAGCAGCTTTCCGACTGCCGCTGCAGCTTCCTCGTTGAGCTCGTTGGCTGTCAGGATCGCATCGACTGTCGTGCGGTACTGTTTGGCGATGTCCCAGAGCCGCTCGCCCTGCTTCATGGCGCGCAGCACGAGCGAAGGAGCGTTTGGATCGGTCTCGCCGTCCGGGTCCGCCTGCAATGCCACCAGACACGGATAGCAAGGCGCTTGGGCGGCGCTGAGCGTAAATCGAACAGGAAAACGCAGTTCCACGCCATCTGTGCCGACGGCGGTGGAGACATCGAGCGCGCACACGCGCTGCACGCTGATGCGCCCAGCGGCTGGAAGGTCTGTCTTCATCAGCACCTCTACACGGCGCTCGGAGAGCAGCGGCGCGTCATTTTCGTCCAGATAGAGCACGCGCAGAGCGGCTGCGGCGTGCAGTTCAGCATTTTCGCCGCTGCCGCTGATGCCTGCGCTGCTAAAGCAGATATCAGTGGAGAGAATGCTTTTGACCTCTGCGCCGGTCTCCAACTTTTCCCGCACGATCTGCTCGCGCGTGAAAAACGCCGGCTCTCCGGAAACCTCGATATTTTCGAGCTTTGCGCTCAGAGCACAGCTCGTGCTGTAAAGATCGGCAACGCAGCAGATGCTGCGCTGCTCACTGAGCACGGCGAATGCATTGAGTGTCAGCTTCAGCGAGATCATGCGGCCATTATCCGGCTCGCTTTCACTGCCGATACGAACCTCAGCTCCTGTCAGGCGCAGCGACGCACGAGCCGAGATGTCGCCGGCATCTTCAGCAAGACCGTCGAGGATCTGGGAAAACGGCAGTTCGCTGCCGGCTTGTGTGATATTGCCCTCGGCATCGAGATAGAGCGACTCGAACAGCACCAGTCCTTTGAGGATCAGCTTGCTGCCAACTGCTTTGCAGTCGCTTAGCCGCAGCGCATACTTGGTGCGCAGCAGTTCCCGGATCGGCTCCTTGGTCCCGGAGACCATGATCTCATCGGAGAAGGTAAAATCCTTTTCCCGGATGGCGCGGATCATCGGGATCTCCCGTTTTTCGCACAACGTTTCGATACCGTAGTCCTCCTGCCCGGCAACACCGCTGCATACTGTCAGGGTGCAGGGGGCATAGGGCGTCAGTGTCAGTTCTACACCGACACGGGTAAATACTTTGCGCGGATTGAGCATATGTACGTCAGGCGCACAGATATGTCCCTCCAGACAGCTGTCCGCCGCGCCTTCGCCGGCCCGTCCGTCCATCGTATAGTCCAGTGGGAGCGTATACTCAAACGAACGCAGCCCCTGCACCTCCTCAGCTGTATAGAGCAGCGTCACGCGGATCTGCCCTGTCACATTTACGCGCCCGTCCGTGATCTCGCGGCCGCGCAGGAACAGGCAGCCGTGCGCTTCCACGATACGGACGATATCCGGCAGATAGTCCGGTATGATCGTTTCCGCTGTTTCCTCATGCGTGTCGTTCAGCTGCGGCAGTGCGCGGCAGCAGGCAAAGCGCTCCTTTTTCAATTCCAGCTCCATGGCAGTTCTCCCCTTCGGTTCAGTAGTTACTGCACTGTATGCCGGAAGGACGCGCGTTATGCGTTCTCTTTTACGCCAAACACATGCCGCAGCAGCGAGCTGAGCATTTTGGGAGACTTCCAGACGACGATCTTCATATCATAATCCCTCCTAAAATCTGCGCAAGCAGCCGATCCCGCAGAAGATGAGCAGAAAGGCGACCAGAAACATCAGCGCGCCCACCGGAAAGATCGCAACGATAAAGATGCCAAGTCCAAGCATCAGCGCGCACAGCCCAATCCCGCGCCACGGGCCGCACGGCGGCGGTCCCGGCGGCCGCGCTCCCTGATTTGGATACATATCGATCCCTCCCTCTCTCTCAACCTTTGCTGCTCCATTCTATACAAAGGGCATGGATCGTGTTACCGCTTTATCAAGGCAAAGCGACAAACTTTCCTGCAACGCTTGACTTTTTTACCGCTATGTGCAATAACTGAAGCATTATTTGGCGGTCCTGCGCGTTCACGCAAGTCCGCATCGGAAAGGACGGCATATCCCATGCAGGAAATGAGCAGCAGAAACCGCTTTTTCACCGATTCTGTCATCCGCAGGATGACACGCATCTCTCATGAATGCGGTGCGATCAATCTGGCGCAGGGCTACCCTGACTTTGACCCACCCAAAGAGATGACGGATCGTCTCGCGGTCGTGAGCCACGAGGGTCCTCACCAATACGCCATTACGATGGGTGCGCCGAATTACCGCGCGGCTCTCGCGCGCAAGTGCGGGCATTTCATGGGCCGTACCATTGATCCGGAAACGGAGATCGTGGCGACGATCGGCTCAACGGAGGCGATGGTGGACAGTATCTTCGCCCTGACTGACCCGGGCGACCGGATCGTAATGTTCTCGCCCTTTTTCGAGAACTACCGCGCACAGGCCATTATGGCAGGCTGTGAACCGGTCTTTGTCCCGCTGGACCCGCCGACGTTTTCCTTCGACCCCAACGTGCTGGAGGATGCGTTCCGCGGCGGTGCAAAGGCCATCATTATCTGCAATCCATCGAACCCCAGCGGCAAAGTCTTCACCGAAGAAGAGCTCAGGACGATCGCGGATCTCTGTATCCGCTACGATGTCTATGCCATCATGGACGAGGTCTACGAGCATATCATCTATGACGGCCGCAAGCATG
This sequence comes from uncultured Oscillospiraceae bacterium, assembly GCA_934597535.1. Lineage (GTDB taxonomy): Bacteria > Bacillota > Clostridia > Oscillospirales > Oscillospiraceae > Hominicoprocola. The sequence goes on from CAKTRT010000002.1 coordinate 33,756, forward strand.
TTTATATGAACAGCCTGCCCGGCATGTGGGAGCGCACCATCTCCTGCTCATCGCTTTCCAAAACTTATTCGATCACAGGCTGGCGGCTCGGCTACGCCATCGCACCGGAGAATATCATGACGCGCATTCGCCAGTATCATGACTTCAACGCTGTGGGCTGTGCTTCTCCGCTGATGGAGGCCGCCATTGCAGGTCTTGAACTGCCGCAGAGCTACTACGATGAGTTCGGCGCGCATTACGCGCATATGAAGAAGATCTTTACCGACGGCCTGCGCGAGATCGGCATCCCGTTTACTGATCCCGAGGGCGCTTACTTTGTGCTGGCGGATATCTCTCCCTATCTCAAAAAAGGACAGAGCGACCTTGATTTCTGTGAGCAGCTTGCCCGGAAAGCGGGGGTGGCTGCCGTGCCCGGAAGCTCGTTTTTCAGCGAACCGATCAATCATATTGTCCGCCTGCACTTTGCCAAGAAGGATGAAACGCTGTATGCTGCGCTGGATCGGCTGAATCGTATCAAGAATATGGTGTAATTTTTCCGCATAGCGAAAACGGGATAGCGGCGCCGCAGGTGCTGCGCCAATCAAAAAGTGGGGCATTCTCTCACATGAGAGAATGCCCCACTTTATTCGCTCCCCTGCGCGGCACAGGGATAACTCCGGTAACCGTCAAAACTGAGGGCGGCTGGATAGACATGGGACAATAGTGTCGGGAAGTTTCGCAACTTCCCGACACTATTATAACGCTCAGGGGTGTACAGCAAATGACGAGCGATGTACTGAAACACAAAGCCAAGAAGCGGGAATGAGGTATGGCTATACAGGACTGCCGCAGCAGCAGACTTTCCGTAAGTGAATGCTGCCGGCAGCAAGAAGTTGCGACATCGACCTATTCCCGCTGGGCGCGGGGACTTCTGACGGGAGTGCGGAGAAGCGAAATACCACCATCAACCGCTGTGACCTTTGCGGAACTTCCGGCACAGAAACAGATGTCTCGCAACGCTGCGGAACGTTCCGCCACACTGCGTATCGGGGATGTCAGTCTGGACATTTACTCCGGGCGCGATGCGGAACAGCTGAAAATGCTGGTGAAATTGATGCGCCCATGCTGAACGTAAGCGTCAAATGTAGCCGCGAATAAAAGGCCGCCGCTGGACGCCCGCGTTCCATTCGCGCAGATCCTTGAATTCGTCATATAACCGGCAATAGCTTTCGTGCCGCCCCCTGACGATCTTTCCGTCTGCCACGGCCTGCCGCACAGCGCAGCCCTTTTCCTTCGTGTGGCTGCATCCGACAAACCGGCAGTCGCCAAGATACGGTGCAAAATCCGGAAAGCACTCCGGCAGATGCTCCTTAAGCGCAAGCTCCACGCTCTCAGCTTCAAACGAGGAAAAGCCCGGCGTGTCGATGATCTCTGCGCCGCAGGACAGCTCGTAAAGCTCAACATGGCGCGTGGTGTGCCGTCCGCGACCGAGCGCCTGGCTCACCTCGCCCGTCTTGAGCGACATGCCGGGGTCAAGCGCGTTCAGGATGCTTGACTTGCCGACGCCGGAATTCCCAGTGACCGCCGAAAGCCTTCCAGCCAGCTCCGCGCGCAGAAGCTCCAGATTTTCGCCCGTCTCAGCGCTGACGCAGACAGTGCGAAAGCCCGCGCTTTCATAATATTCACGCAGCGCATCCGCCGGATCCAAGTCGCATTTGTTGATGCAGATCAGCACATCACAGCCCTTGAGCGCGGCGATCGCCGTCATGCGGTCAACTAAATATGGGTCAGTTTTTGGGATCGCCTGCGAGCAGACGATGACCATCTGGTCAATGTTCGCAACGCTTGGGCGGTCGAAGCTGTTTCGGCGCGGCAAAATTTCATCGATGCGTCCCTCACCGCCGCCGAGCGCGCAGCAGACCACACCGTCTCCCACAAGCGGAGAAATGCCTTCGCGGCGGAATTTTCCGCGCGCCTTGCAGGTAAGGAGTTCCCCGTCATCGCATTTCACATAGTAAAAGCCGCTCAACGCGCGCTGGATCCTTCCTCTCACGGCGCTGCCTCTCCATCGTCGGACGCATCGCCCGCACTGCTGCCCACAGGGCCGGCACTGATAACAAAGCTGATCTTTGTCCCCTCTGTTACCAGTGTCTCCGGATCGATGCTCTGCTCAAGCACGACACCGGAAGCAACCAATCCGTCCGGACGAGAGGTGACCTCGCTGACGATCAGTCCGGACTGCGTAGCGAGCTGCCGCGCAGTTTCGATATCAATACCAGTGAAGGTCAACACCTTTACAGGTTGCTTCTCCGGTCCCTTGCTGACGACCAGCGTTACGGTATCGCCTTCGTGCAAAGTCTCGCCAAGCTCTGGGATGGTGCGGATGATATAGCCGGAGTTGATGGAATCGCTGTATTCCTCCACCGGCTCGCTGACAATCAGATCCAGATCGAGATTTTTGAGCTGAATGGTCGCATTGCGGTATTCCGTATTCACAAGGTTCGGCATCTTGTCGCTCTTGACGCCGCTGCTGATGAACACCGAGATCACACGGTTGCCCTTTACGGTCTTCCCCTCTTCCGGAGACTGCTCGATGATCGTGCCGGCCTCGTACTCGCTTGCGCGCTGGCCGATCTGTTCGATCTCAAAGACTCCTTTGACCTGCGGATCCTCCTTTGCCTCGTCAAGCGTCATGCCGATCAGCTTTGGTACGACGAACTCTGTCTGCGCCGGCTCACTGCCAAAAATGCTGCTGAAAACCGTATGCCACAGAAGCGCCGCCAGCACGACTGCGGCGATAACTGCGCCCGCGATCGTCAGTGCGCGGCGAAGCCCTCCCTTTTCTTCCGGCTCGTCTTCCGGTTCCTCCGCTGCGCGCTGTGTGCGCGGCGGCACTGCATGCACGGCGGGGATGTACTGCGTCGGCTCGTCCACAGTCTCACGGTGCAGATCCTCGATGGTGAAGTCGAGATCCACTTCCGGATTCTTGCGGAATTCCTCAAGGTCTGCAAGCATGGCATCGGCAGAGGGATAACGCTTATCCAGATCGGATGCCATCGCCTTCATGCAGATCAGCTCCAGCGCCTCCGGCACCTCTGCGTTGACCTCGCGCGGCGAGAGCGGCACGGAGGATAAGTGCTGGATCGCAACGGAGACAGCGCTGTCCCCCTCAAACGGCAGGCGGCCCGTGAGCATTTCGTAGAGCACGACACCCGCGGAGTAGATGTCCGAGCGCGCGTCCGTGCGGTCGCCCCTCGCCTGCTCGGGCGACATGTAGTGCACCGAGCCGAGCGCCTCCTGCGTGAGCGTGTTGGCGGAGTTGGCGAGGCAGGCGATGCCGAAGTCAGCGACCTTGACGCTGCCGTCGCGAAGCACCATGATGTTCTGCGGCTTGATGTCGCGGTGGATGATGCCGCGCGAATGCGCGTGCGAGAGCGCCTTCATGATCTGCGTGATGAAGTGCAGCGCCTCACGCCAGTTGAGCTGGCCGCGCCGCTCCATATACTGCTTGAGCGTGATGCCGTCGATCAGCTCCATCACGATATATTCCGTTTCGCCGCGGCTCACGTCGTAAACCGAAACAATATTCGGATGCGAGAGCATCGCAACAGCCTGCGACTCATCGCGGAAGCGGCGGCGGAAATCGGCGTCCTCGGCAAGGTCGCTCTTGAGCACCTTGACCGCGACAAGACGGTTGAGCCGGTGGCACTTGGCCTTATAGACCACCGCCATGCCGCCGCTGCCGATGACCTCGAGCAGCTCGTAGCGGTTATCGAGCATCTTCCCTATCATTTTATCCATACCGTTCCCACCCCCTTTACTCGTGGTCAATGAGCACTGCCGTCACATTGTCCGGCGCCCCCTGCGCCTTGGCCAGTGCAATCAGGTTCTGCAGGCTCTCGTCTGCGTTCCTGCCCATGCAGACAGCACGGCAGATCTCTGTATCCGTTGCCGTGACGACAAGGCCGTCCGTGCACAGCAGCAGCCTGTCCCCATGCGTAAAGCTGACCTCAAACGCATCGCAGCGCGCATTTTCCTCCGGGCCGAGCGCACGGGTGATAAGATTGCGGTTTGGGTGCGTGCGCGCCTCCTCGGCGGTGATGTTGCCATTCTCCACAAGCGTCTGCACGACACTGTGGTCGTGCGTGATGCGCGCAATGCCGCCTCCCCGGATCAGATAGGCGCGGCTGTCGCCGATGTTGCAGATCACGGCCGTCTGCTCTGTCGCCACAGCCGAAACGAGCGTTGTTCCCATGCCGTGACAGGACGGATCCTCCAGCGAACGGCGGTGAACGGCACTGTTCGCCTGCGCTATGCAGAACGAGGAAAGCTCCCGCAGCTGTTCAGCCGTCATATTCTCGCGCAGCAGCGTGCGCAGTTCATCCATGAACGTCTTCCCAGCAAGCGTACTTGCGATCTGCCCGCCTTCAACGCCGCCCATCCCGTCGCATACGACAGCGGCAAGATACCCATTCATTTGCTCGATGGAGAAAATGTCCTGATTCTCATGCCGCCGCAGACCAACGTCGGTTTTTCCGCAGGCTCTCATTGTGCAGCCCCCTCTCTTGCTTTCATTTCCTTGCGCCGGAGCTGCCCGCAGCTGGCATCGATATCGCCGCCCAAGCTGCGGCGGACCGTCGCCGTCAGGCCGTGGGATTCAAGACGCTTCTGGAACGCCGCCACGCGCCTGCTCGGCTTGAACTCGCTCTCGACTACGTCGTTGAGCGGGATGAGGTTCACGTGACCTGGCATGCCGTGGATCTTCTGCGCCAAAAGGTCTGCCTGCCAGTCGTGGTCGTTCACGCCGTCGATCATCGCGTATTCAAACGAGATACGGCGGCCTGTCTTCTTAAAATAGCGGTGGCAGGCGGCGAACAGCTCCTCGACATCGTAAGCGTTGTTCACAGGCATGATGCGGCTGCGCGTTGCGCTGTCTGGCGCGTGGAGCGAAACGGACAGCGTGAGCTGCAGATTGTCCTCCGCGAGCGCATCGATCCCCGGCACCACGCCGCAGGTGGAAAGCGAAATGTGCCGCATGCCGATATTCATCCCGTCGGGATGGTTGACGAGCTCCAAAAAACGCAGCACATTTTCCCGGTTGTCCATTGGCTCGCCGATCCCCATGAGCACGATATTGGAGATCTCGCGTCCGGAGTCGAGCTGCGTGAAAAGCACCTGATCGAGCATTTCAGATGGTGTCAAGTCCCTTACCTTGCCAGCAAGCGTGGATGCGCAGAATTTGCAGCCCATGCGGCAGCCGACCTGCGAGGAAATACAGACCGTGTTGCCGTGGTGATAGAACATCAGCACCGTTTCGATGCAGTTACCGTCAGATAACTCCCAGAGGTACTTGATCGTCCCGTCGAGCCGCGACACCTGCTTGCGCGCAACCGTCGGAACGGTGATGTAATACGCCGTCCTGAGCTTTTCGCGTAGGGATCTTGGAATATTCATCATCTCATCAAAATCGGCGATGCCGCGGTGAAGCCATGTGAAGACCTGCTTGCCGCGAAACGACGGCTCGCCCATTGCGCGCAGCGCCTCAGTGATCTCCGCAAGCGTCATTGACTTGATATCAGTCATTTGTTCTCCTTCTCATGCGGCTGAGATAAAAGCCGTCTGTCCCGTCGCGCTGCGGCCACAGCGTAATATGTCCTTCTGTCGTGCGGCCATCTGGCAGCATAAAAGCTTCGTAAGCAAAATCGGGGTGCGCCGTCAGGAATGCATCCGTCACGTTCTCATTCTCTTCGGGCAAAACCGTGCAAGTCGAATAGACCAGCACGCCGCCCGGCTTCACATAGCGCGCGCTGTTCGCAAGGATCGCTCGCTGGATCTCCGGCAGAGCCGCAAGCTCGCCGGGATCCTTATAACGGATATCCGGCTTTTTGCGGATGATGCCAAGGCCCGAGCACGGCACATCGCAGATGACGACGTCAAACTTCCCTTTCCATTCTTCGCGGAATACGCGGCCGTCGGCTGCGGCAGTTTCAATGCACGTGATGCCGAGACGCTGCGCGCCCTCGCGGATGCGCTTCAATTTGTTCTCGTGCAAGTCGCAGGCGAGGATATGTCCCCTGTTTTCCATCGCGAACGCCGCGGCGAACGATTTGCCGCCCGGCGCGGCGCAGACGTCCAGCACACTCTGTCCTTTTGCAGTGCCTGCGGCACAGGTCACGAGCTTTGCCGCCGCGTCCTGCACCGTAAACCGTCCCTGATAAAAAGCCGCAAGCGTTGTCAAATCTCCGGTACCGCTTAATTCAAAACAGTCCGGCACCCACGCATGCGGCGCCGCATGGATTCCTTCGCCAGAAAGCTCTCGCACAAGTGCATCAGCATCCGATCTGATCGGGTTGACCTGCACGGTCATGGGAGCCGTCTTGTTGTCGATGCGGAGAAACGCTTCCGCTTCCTCAACACCGAGGAGCGACGCGAGCTTTTTGACCAGCCACTGCGGGTGGCTGTACGCGACGCTCAATCGTGCAATGTCCCCCACCGGCAGCGGCGGGAGATTTGACTTATTCTGCGCGACCTTGCGCAGCACGGCGTTGACGAGCCCGCTCGCAGCGCTCCGACCGTTCGTGCGGCAGAGCTCCACGGACTCGCTGACAGCGGCATGGTCGGGCACCTTGTCCAAAAATAAGATCTGGTACGCGCCGATGCGCAGAATGTCGGCCAACGGTGGCTGCAAATGGTCAAGCTTCTGCGTACAGTAGGCACTCAAGTACCAGTTCAGCAGCAGCTCGTTCTGCATCACACCGTAGACGATGCGGCTGCAGAGCGCCGCGTCCTGCGCGCTCAGCGCGCATTTACCGAGCTGTGCTTTCAGCGCAGCGTCCGCCCAAGCGCCGTTGCGGCGGCAGGCGACCAGAACGGAGAGCGCGCATTCGCGCGCGTTCGCGGTATTTCCCTTACGCATCGAGAACCGTCCCCGCGGCGATGCGCTTGCCGTTTAAGAAAGCGCTCGCTGCCATGCGTTTGCCGCCGTCCGGCTGCAGCTCCGTGATGAGAATGCTCTTCCCGTCGCCGCAGGCAGCCTCGATACCCTTTTTGCGCGCACACAGTGTGCCGGGGGCGTCCTTTGTTTCGCCGAGCGGCACGGCGCGGAAGATCTTCGTATTGGCGCCGAGAATACTCGCTGCGGCGCAGGGCCATGGGATCAGGCCACGGATCTGGTCGATGATCTGCGTGCTGCTTTTCGTCCAGTCGATGGGCGAAAGCTCGCGCGAGAGCATGGGCGCATATGTCGCCTGCGTCTCGTCCTGCGGCACGCGCTGTGCTGTGCCGTTTTCAATCTGCTCAATAGCTTCGGCGATCGCGTCTGCGCCGAGCACGGCGAGCTCTTTGAACAGGTCCTCCGCCGTCTCATCGGGGCGGATGGCCTGCTTTTTGACTAAGATCATATCGCCCGCGTCGCACTCTTTCACCATGTGCATCACGGTCACGCCGGTCTCCTTTTCGCCGTCTAAGATGGCGCGGTTGATCGGCGCGGCGCCGCGATACTTCGGCAGGATGGACGCATGCGCGTTGATGCAGCCGTGCACCGGCACAGCCAGCATTTCCTCCGGCAGGATACGGCCATAGGCCGCGACGACCGCAAGCTCGGGCGCGAGGGCCTTAAAGTCCTCAAGCGCCGTGCTGCCGCGCATCGTCGCAGGCTGAAAAACGGGGATGTTCTGTGACAAAGCATATACCTTTACAGGGCTTGGCGTAACTTTGTTTCGGTTGCGTGGCTTGTCCGGCTGCGTGAAAACGCCGCATACGTCGTGCCCGTCTGCGACCAGGCGCTCCAAGATCGTGCGCGCAAAATCGGGCGTGCCCATGAAGACGATCCTCATTCCTCGTCCAGCTCCTTTTCGTGCTCGCGGATATACCGCTCAAGCTCTTCATCGGTCAGGACCTTGCAGTGCTCGGTGTAGAGATGACCGTCAAGATGCTCGATCTCATGGCAGAAGCAGCGTGCGGTCAGCTCTTCGTCCTCAACCTCAAAAGTCTCTCCGAAACGATCCTGCGCGCGCACGCGCACCACCATCGGGCGCGTGACGATGCCGTATTTTCCCGGCACGCTCAAGCAGCCTTCAAGCCCTGTCTGCTCCCCCTCGGTCTTGATGATCTCAGGGTTGATGAGTTCGATGATCTCGCCTTGGTCATCCTCCACGATGCAGACCCTGCGCAGAATGCCGACCTGCGGCGCTGCAAGGCCGACGCCGCCCGCTTCCGCCAGCGTATCAGCCATATCGTCGAGCAGCTGATGCAGCCGCGCGTTAAACTCCGTCACTGGACGGCAAACCTTCTGAAGGCAGGGATCTCCTACCTCTCGGATCGTACGAATCGCCATGATCTTCTCCTTTTTTCTCTCATTGTAAGGCATTGCAGTCGGCAAAAATGTCGAGACCGCGGTTTTCTTTTCTTGCATAAAAGGCGCGCAGATAATCGCTCACTATGCGCCGAAGGCTCGCGTCGCTGCGCGCACAAAGGTAAACGCAGTACCGGTAGCGGTTATTGACCTTGACGACCGGCGCACCGGCCGGCCCCAGCACCTCTGTCTCCAGCGTGCGCAGCGGCTCTTTTTCACTCTCATGCCGCAGCGCGTCACGCAGCGCACAGGCAGCAGCAATGACGCGGTGCTCCTCGCTGCCGGTGATCGTCAGGGTATAGAGGTCGGCGAACGGCGGATAACGCCGCAGACGGCGCAGGCGCAGCTCGCTGCGATAGAATGCGCCGTAGTCCTGATCGGCCGCCGCGCGGATGACCTCGTTTTCGGGGTGGTAGGTCTGGATAACGGCGCGGCCGGCGCGCTCACCGCGGCCGGCGCGGCCGACGACCTGCGCCAGCAGGCTGTATGTCCGCTCGGCAGCGTGATAATTCTGCGCATAGAGCGAAAGATCGGCGTCCAGCACGCCGACGAGCGTGACGTTTTCAAAATCCAGTCCCTTGGCCACCATCTGCGTGCCAAGGAGAATGGGGATCTTCTTTTCTTCAAATTCACGCAGCAGCGCCTCATGGGATCCCGCAGCGCCGACTGTATCGGCGTCCATGCGCAGCACCTGCGCTTCGGGAAAAAGATCGTGCAGCTCCTGCTCCACCTTCTGTGTGCCGGCGCCCACACGCTTCATCAGTCCCCCACACTCGCTGCACCGCTCAAGCACCGGCTCTGAATGGCCGCAGTAGTGGCACATCAGCCGCTCGTTGGCGGAATGATAGGTCATCGGCACGCTGCACCGCGGACATTGCGGCACATAACCGCACTCTCCGCATAGCAGCAGCCGCGCGCTGCCGCGCCGGTTGAGAAACAGTATGCTCTGCTCTCCGCGCTCGATGTTCTTTTCGAGTTCTGCGCGCAGCGCTTGACCGATCGAAGTCTCATTCCCCTGCCACAGCTCGTCCTTCATGTCGGCGATCAGCACCTTTGGCAAGGGCAGCTCATTGTATCTCCTGTAAAGTGGAAACACTTCATATCGTCCCTGTTTAGCGTAATAAGAGGTCTCCACCGTCGGTGTAGCCGAGCCAAGCAGCATCAGCGCACTGTGCTGCGCGCAGCGGAACTGTGCGATATCGCGGGCATGATAGCGCGGCGGGTTTTCCGACTGATAGCTCCCCTCCTGCTCTTCATCCAAAATGATAAGGCCAAGCTCCGGCAGCGGTGCGAACACCGCACTGCGCGTACCGAGTACCACGCGCACCTCGCCGCGGCGGATGCGTTTCCACTGGTCGTAGCGCTCCGTCAGCGGCAGGCCGCTGTGCAGCATCACAACAGAGGAGCCAAACTGCGCGGAAAACTTGCGCATCATCTGCGGCGTCAGCGCGATCTCCGGAACGAGCAGCATGGCTGTTCTGCCGCGTGCAAGCGTCTCCTCGATGAGCTTCCGGTAGACCTGCGTCTTGCCGCTCGCGGTCACACCGTATAAGAGCGCAGCGGCACCGCCCTCGCGCCCGAGCAGCGCGGAAAGACCTTCAAATGCCGATCGCTGCTCTTCGTTGAGCGTCACAAAAGCGCTTTCGCCCGTATCTGCCCCCACAGTGCTGACCCGCAGCACCTCCTGCTCCGAAAACTCGACGAGCCCCGATTTTTTCAGCCCGCGCAGCGTCTGCATCGTTGCTCCGGTGTAGTATCCGATCTCCTGCGTGGACAGCGTCCCTTCGCGGATAAGAAGCGCTATCACCGCATATCGCACCGGTGCGCTCCTCCGCTTTGGCTCAACCGCCGCAAGCGCATCCTCCGCACTGACGCAAAGCGACACCATGCGCATCGTCTTGTCGCCAAGACGCTGTTTGATCGTCGTTTCGCAGGTGAGAAGACCGCTCTGCTCCAGCAGGCGCAGCGTCCGGCCCGTTTTGTCGCCGCCCAGTGCATCAAGCGCCGCACGATCAAGGCCGTTCGCGCTGAGGATGGCACGCAGCAGATTTTCCTCCAGAGAATCCGGCGCAGCAGATGCCAGTGCAGTCTCCGCGCTGACCGTATCAGCCAGACGCCAGACCTCGCGGCTTTGCAGCCATACGCCACCTGGCAGCAGCGTCTTGAGCGCATCGTAGTAGGTGCAGAAGTAACGAGCCTTCATCCACCTGACAAGGCGAATATCTTTACTGTCCAGCAGCGGCGCGGCATCCAGCACTGTGTCGAGAGGCTTGAGCGGGACGGTACACTCCTCGCGGGACAGCTCTATCAAAAAGCCCTCACTTCTGCGATTGCCGCGCCCAAACGGGATCAGCACACGCTTTCCCTCCGCCGCTGAAGCCATCAGCTCCTCCGGCACAAGGTAGGTATACAGCTTATCTGCCGCAAACGGGACGGAAGAGACTGCAACGCGAGCGATCATTCTCTCTGCCATACAGTCTCCCCCTTCCGTGCTGCTTTTCTTTTATCTTGCGATGGAGGTATCGATCCCCGCGGCGCTGATCTTACCGGCAGCCACCTCATTGATGGCTGTTGTGACCGGCTTCTCGTTCAGCGGATAGCCCTCGATATCCGCGTCCTCGGCGATCTGACGGGCGCGGCGCGCCACGACGTTCACAAGAAGATAGCGGTTCTCAATGTACTTGTTGAGCGTGCTCATTGCGGGATAAAGCATCATAATAGTTTACTTCCTTCTGCCTTCCGGCTGTTTTTGAACTTATTCGGATAGTATCGCCATTCGCTCGGCGGGTTTGCAGTGCTCGGCGAGCATAATGGCATTGATCTCGCGCACAGCCTGTTCGACCGTGTCGTTGATGACAAAATAATCATAGGTGTTGGCCGTCTGAAGCTCGACCTTGGCGCGCACAAGGCGCTTTTGCACCTTTTCGGCGCTGTCGGTCCCGCGGCCCGTCAAACGCGCTTCGAGCGCCTGCCACGAAGGCGGCGCGATAAAGATCCGCACCACATCAGGGCGCTTGCTCGTCACCTGAAGCGCACCCTGCACCTCAATATCAAGGATCACATCCTTGCCCTGCTCCATGGCCTCATCAACATATTTTTTAGGCGTACCATAGAAATTGCCGACATATTCCGCATACTCCAGAAAAGCGTCCTCTGTGATGAGCCTGCGGAAATGATCTACATCAATAAAGTGGTAGTGCACACCGTCGATCTCGCCGGGGCGCGGCTCACGTGTCGTGGCAGACACGGAAAAGTAAAGATCGCCGCGATCCCTGAACAGCTCTTTGAGCACTGTGCTTTTTCCGACACCGGACGGCCCTGAAATGATAAAAGTCTTGCCTTTGTACATTGTTCTTATGCTTCCTCCTCCATACCAAGCGTCTCCACACCGAGGCGCGCGATCAGCCTGTCTGCCGCGATGGCAGAGAGCACCACGTGGTCGCTGTCCATGATGAACACCGATGCCGTCTTGCGTCCATAGGTCGCGTCGATCAGCATGCCGCGCTCACGCGACTCCTGGATAAGACGCTTGATTGGCGCGCTTTCCGGGCTGACAACAGCGATCAGCCGTTCAGCCGATACCATATTGCCAAACCCGATATTCAGCAGCTTCATCTCTCCGTTCCCCTTATTCGATGTTTTGCACCTGCTCGCGGATCTTCTCTACCTCCGCCTTGAGCGCGATCACATCGCGCGCAATGGCGACATCATTGCACTTTGAGCCGATCGTATTGCTCTCACGGTTGACCTCCTGAATGAGAAAATCCATCTTGCGCCCCATCGGCTCATCGGACTGCAGCATGCCGCGCAGCTGCGACACATGGGATCTCAGGCGTACGGTTTCCTCGTCCACTGCGATCTTGTCTGCATAAATGGCTGCTTCGGTCAGAATGCGGCTCTCGTCGATCGTCGTGCTCTGCAGCACCTCCCGCATGCGTGCGGTCAGCTTTTCGCGGTATTCACGCACCGTCTCAGGGGAGCGCTGTTCAACTTTGCCTGTAAGCGTCTCGATGGTGTCGAGCCGGCCGGAAATATCCTCAGCAAGCTTGCGCCCCTCTGTCGCACGCATCTGGTTGTAAGACACGAGCGCCTCGTCGAGCACCTCACAGATATCCGCGCCGACGGACTCAAGGTCCTCCTCCGCCTTTGTGACCGTCAGCACGTCCGGCAGGCGGGCAAGCTCCGTCGCATAAGACTGCTTCCTGAGATAGTTTCCGCCGTCAAGTTCGCAGAGCCTTCTGAGCGCATCAAGATAGCTGCGCGCAAGCCCTTCGTTGACTACGACGACCTCTTCATCCGCGCCCGTGGAATCAATGGAAATAAACACATCGACCTTTCCCCGGGAAATTGCCTTCTGGACGCGCCCCTTGATGGCGTCCTCGGCAAAAATGTAGGCGCGCGGCAGCTTTATCGTGCAGTCGAGGTAGCGATTGTTGACCGAACGCACCTCAACAGTGATATCACGATTGGCGAGCGTTTTCCGCGCTCTGCCATAACCAGTCATGCTTTTGACCACGATCATTCTCCTCCGTTATCAATATTCTGAAGTCCGCTTAAAAAGCACAGGGCAGGAAGTAGCATCCGCCGCCGCTGAACAGCGTGCAGCACGACCATGCCGCACAGCAGCGCAGGCAATTATCATCGAATCCGCCCGTGCGGAACGTGTGGAATCCGGCAGGACGGTAGCCGTCCCCCGTCAGCGCGGAAAGCGCACTGCGGTACTCGCCGTTACCCGGATCCATCTGCACCGACGTTTCAAGGTATCGCTTTGCCTCATCCATCCAGCCGCGCCGCGAACACACGACGCCCATGAGGAAGTTCCACTCCGCGTCGTGCTCACTCACTGCGCCGAGCAGCCGTTCCGCAAGGGAGATATCCCCGCGGTTGATCGCCACGCGCACCTGCTGGAGCCGACCGCCGCTATAGCTGCTGCTATAGCCGTTTGTGTAAGCGTTGCCATAGCCGCCATAGCTCTGCGAGGCTGCTGACGATGCCTTGCGCTGCTTCTGGATCTGATCGTAGGCCTCGTTGATCTCTTTCATCTTTTCCTGCGCAAGATCGGCCAATGGGTTATCGTGGTAGTTGTCCGGATGGTACTTGCGGGCAAGATCGCGGTAAGCGCGCTTGACCTCCTCGTCAGTCGCCGTCGGCGGGATATTCAGGATCTGATAGGGGTCGCTCATACGGTATCCTCTTCTTCCTCTGGTTTGGTGCGAAAATGCACCCTGCGCGGGGGTTTATGGTAAACTCCGTCCAAAACGGCAGAGCCAATGGCATAAAAGCTGTCGTAAAAAATGCTGTCAAGGATCGGCGACCATGCGCCGCGATCGAGCAGCGCATAGGCACTTGCCATGCGGTGCACGGAAAGGTCGAGCGAAAGCGCGACCTGCCGCTTCGTTTCCTCCGGAAGCTCACCGCTTTCCAATCCGTAGCGATAACGCAGCGGGTTGTAGCAACCTGATCGAAAATCCTTTTTCAGATCATCCACCGCATCGACCAGATAGATCCAGCGGCCGAGATGGTAGAAGATCTCCGCCATCACGCGGCGCCGGGGGCCATCCGGCACACATGCGGCAATATCCGCCATCATTGCGGCAAAAGGCTCCGCCGCCGCATCAAGCGATGCGCAGTGCTCGCGCTCACGCGCGGCAAGCGCCTCCAGCCGGCACTGCACCGCTTCGTCAAATGCCGGCACGCAGCGCCGCGCTTTCCGGTACGCACGGCGCAAAAACAGCGCCGCGAGCCGGTACGGCAGGCCTTTGAAAAAGCCGTGGTCGGCAATATGGTCGCGCAGCTGCCACCACGCAAGCACGATACTGTGATCCGCTGCGGCCTCCAGCGCGGCACTCTGCGCTGCTACGCACTGCCGCTTGAACGGATGCGCCGCGCAGCGGCGCCGTGTACAGGCTGCCGCCTGCGTGCCGGAGAGCAGCATGGCAAGAAAGGTAAAATCGAAATTCAACACGAAGCGTGCGGCAAAGCCGTACTTCCTGCCCAGCGTGTGGCACAGCCCGCAGTAGAGCTGTTGGAAGCTCGCCTCCTCCGCTTCGCTCAGGTGCGCTTTCGATGGCCTGACATATCCGAACATCGGTTCAGAAAAGGCGCACGATGGTAAATGTCAGCGCGCCGGTGCGCCGCATGCGTCGATCGTAAATAAGGGCGGGGATAATACCGACGGCAAAGGCTGCAATGGCAATGCCATAGCGCAGCGCCTCGTCCGCGAGTGCGCCGGTACAGAAGTAGCCGAGCAGGAACAGCGCAAACGGCAGGATATAGACCACCAGCATCACGCCGAGCAGCTTTTTTGTGCTGCTTTCCACCACGACCTTCTGTCCGACCTCCGCTCCGATCGGGTTGCGTGCCGCGGCACGGACGCTCGCGCCCGAAACGCCGCAGCCGGCGCACTCCTCGCAGTCATGCCCGCAGGCAGACTTGCGCGGAACGGAGATCTCCGCCATACCGCCGGGAAGTATTCTTTCAACTGTTGCGATCTGCGTCATTTGTTCTCCTCTGGTTCACCCAATGCGGACGGTGACCTCGTACGTACCGACCGCACCAATATCATAGCCGTCCACCTCGATGCGGGCGGGGACGGTATAGCTGCCGCTGTTGGCTGCAATATCCGTAAGGTCGGCGATCACATGCACTTGCCCGGCCGTCACCGCATCGATGTCCTCCGTCGTACCGCGCAGCGTAACGAAGAGAGACGAAGTCATCACGGTCACCATCCCGTCGCCGTTAAAATTCTCAAAGCTGAAGCTTGTTGCTTCCACTTCTTTCGTTGCAATGTTGCCGCTGCTGATCGTCAACGTTACGTTTGTAATGCCGCTGAGATTGTTCACGCCGTCCGGGATGGGGATCTCATAGGTGAAGGTCTCCTCCGCGCGCAGATCCTCCAGCGCCAGCGTGCCGAGTTCGATCTCGTCGATCGAGGCAAGCGCGGAGGCATCTCCCGAAAGGGTGATGCTGTCGCGGCTGAGCGCCCATGTGAAGTTCTCCATGCGCGAACCGGCCGTTTCAATGAAGTTCACCTTGAGCGGCACGTCCTTGACGATCATCACAGGCATCGTGACCTGGATCTTTTCACTCGTGGGATGGATATTCTTGCTGCTGACGAGCTGGTCATTATAGTCATACAGCTCGTAATCCAGCAGCTCAACGACTGTCGAGGTCGCATTTTCGATATTCAGCGTGACCAGCGCGTAACTGACCTGCATGATATCCTCCTGCTGGCCGCGCACGCGCAGCTCACCGGGATTGAGCTGCACCGCGCCGGCGATATAGCCCTCAGCCACGTTGCCGACGACCTTGTAGCGGATCTCGATATCCCTGTAGGACAGCTCACCGATCTCGACCTGCACTGAGCGAACCGCCGGTGACTCAACGGTCACATCACGCGAGGAAATGCCGGTGGGAAGCAGAATATTATAGCTCACGGACTGTTTGCCCGCATAGGTGACGGAGGACAGATCGCTCACCAGCCGGATCTGGCTCGTGTCAAAGCTGTACATCAGCCTGCGGGGCACCTTCAGCCGAAGATCGACCGTTACGTCTTCCTCCCCATCCACACGCATCAGGCCTTTGTCTGCCAGAGTCGTATCCTCGCTGAGAAACTCCACGGAAATGCCGTGGACATTGACCGTGACCTCGTCGTTGTTGCTGACATAGAACCAGACCGTTGAAGCGATCAGCACAGAAAGGAAAATATAAAAGGCTTTACGCCGCTTAGACTTCATCGTGCTTGTCCCCCTTTCCGGCGCGGATCAGCTTCAGCAGCCGCACGTGGAGCTTTTCCTCCTGCTCATCCGGCGTCTGCGGGATCAGCTCGTTGATCAGGAGCTTTTCGAGCGTCTCCGGCATCAGGTGCCGCTTGAGCAGGCCGCCAATGGCGACCGAGATCGTGCCTGTCTCCTCTGAGACGATAACGACCACCGCGTCGGAATTCTCGCTCATGCCGATGCCGGCGCGGTGACGCATGCCGAGATCACGGCTGAGGTTGACATTTTTGGAAAGCGGCAGCATGCAGCCGCCTGCAAGCAGCCGCCCATCGCGCATGATGACCGCGCCGTCATGCATCGCAGCCTTGACAAAGAAGATATTTTTCAAAAGCTCGCTGCTCACGCGCGCGTCAACGATCGTACCCGTACGGGCGATGTCATCCAGCGCCATCTCGCGCTCAAAAACGATCAGCACGCCCGTGCGGGTTTTCGACATTTCCGTACAGGCCAGCACCGTCTGCGCGATGGCGTTTTCGATGGCAGAGACCTGCTGCGTGCGGGCAAACGGGTTGAACGCCCTGAAGCGGCTCGACCCGAGCTGATCGATCAACCGGCGGATCTCCGGCTGGAACAGCACGATCAGCGCCAACGCGCCGAGCGAAAGAACATGGCTCAGGATGAAATAGATGCCTCTCAGCTGCATCACATCAGAAAGCATCAGCGCCAGCAGAAACAGCAGGATCACCTTGCCGAAGCTCTCGACCTTGGACGTGCCCACCAGCTTCAAAAGCCAGTAGATCCCATAGGCCATCAGCGCAATGTCAAGATAGTCCGACACTCTGAGCGTCAGCAGATAGCGCAGCGCTCCTTCCAGTGCGGTCATGACAAATTCCATAGGCGCACTTCCCCCTAAGCAATAGTTAGTACTTATTCTAATATAAAAAGCTGCGAATTGCAACGCCCAAGCCATGAATTTTCTGTGAAATGCAAGTTTTTTATCGTCCGCCCAGCACGCGGCGCAGCGCGGCGGCCATCGCGTCGATCTCGCTTTCATGGTTGAAGGCGGAAACGCTCAGGCGCACCGTGCCGTCCGGCAGCGTACCCGCCGTGCGGTGGGCAAAGGGGGCGCAATGCAGCCCTGCGCGCAGCGCGACGCCATGCTGTGCCATCGCGGCAGCAACATCCTCACACGCCATACCGTCCACCGTAAAGGAAAGCACGCCGGCCTGCATCGACTCCTCCGGCGCAAGAAAGACTTGCACGCGCGGCGTCCCCTTCAGAACAAGTACCGCGCGGCGCAGAAGCCGCCGCTCGTGCAGCAGGATGTGTTCCGGCCTTTGTGCGCGCACAAAGGCGATCCCCGCCTCCAGTCCCGCAATGCCGGGAACATTGTGCGTACCTGCCTCCAGGCGGTCAGGCAGAAAATCCGGCATCTCCTGACGCAGCGATTCGCTCCCCGTACCTCCCGCGAGAAGCGGCAGCGCTTCATGCGCGCAGAGCAGCAGCCCCGTACCCTGCGGGCCGTAAAGTCCCTTATGGCCGGGCATGGCGGCAAAAGCTGCGCCAAGCGCGGAAAAATCGAGCGGCAGGATACCGGCAGACTGGGAGGCATCCACGATCAAGGGCACACCGGCCTCGCGGCAGAGCTGCGCGATGCCGGTAAGCGGCAGGATATCGCCGAAAACGTTCGACACCTGCGTACAAATCACCGTTTCCGCTCCCGCTTCGATCGCACGGGCAAATGCCGCAAGCGTTTCCTGCGGATGAAAAAGCGGAGCAGCCGCAACGATCACCTCCGCCCGCAAGGCATGCAGGGGGCGTGTGACTGCGTTATGCTCATATCCCGAAACGGCGACGCGCCCACCCTCTCTGACAAGGCTGCGAATGGCGATATTCAACCCATGCGTTGCGTTCATCGTGAATACCACCTGCTCGCTCGAAGGCACAGAAAACAGCTGCGCCGCCGCGCTGCGGCAGCGGAACAGCGTTTCCTCGGCAGCGCGCGCAGCGGAGTGACCGCCCCGCCCGGGCGAGCTCATCGTGCGCATCGCCTGCAAGACCGCCCGCTGCACGGCAGCCGGCTTCTGAAAGGTCGTGGCGGCGCTGTCGAGGTAGATCATAGCGACACCTCTCGCCTTTCTCCGCCGGATACGCTCAGCACGCGCGTGGGCAGAATGCCGCTCATGCGGCAGATCTCCTTCGCGCGCGCAAAGCTGCGCTGTGGGATCTCCAGCGTATAGCCGCAGCCGCGCTCGCTGATCCCGGCGCCCGCTCGTCGGATCTTTGCGGAAACGCCCGCATCACCGAGCACCCCGGCCATGCGCTGGGCGTGTGTGATGGAGCGTGCAACAAACAGGTAATAGTCCATACCGATTCCCCCTCAGGGCATCTTATGCGTATAAGCGGGCAGCGTGCCACCGTGCCGCACAGAAGGACGCAAAAAGCGGGCGTCCGCCGGACGCCCGCTCTCTTTGCTTTTTGATTCAGCCGAAGTGCTTTTCCAGCAGCGCTGCCGCATGCGCGGCGATCCCCTCGCCGCTGCCGGTAAACCCAAGGCCTTCCTCCGTCGTAGCCTTTACGCTCACGCACGAGCTGTCGATCCCGAGCGCGCACGCAAGCTCCTCCCGCATCTGCGCGCGGTAAGGCGCGAGCTTTGGCGCCTGCGCCAGCACTGTCGCGTCGATATTGACCACGGCAAAGCCATTCTCGGCAAGATACGCACGCACCCGGCGCAGCAGCTCGATGCTTGAAATGCCTGCATACCTGGCAGCGGAATCCGGAAACAGCTGCCCGATATCCCCCAGCGCTGCCGCGCCAAGCAGCGCGTCCATGACCGCATGGGTCAGCACGTCTGCATCAGAATGCCCGAGCAGGCCCTTTTCAAAAGGGATCTCCACACCGCCGAGGATCAGCGCGCGCCCCTCCGTCAGGCGGTGCACGTCATAGCCGTGCCCGATGCGCAAATTCGTCATAGCTCTGTCCTTTCTGCAAAAAGCAGAGGGAAACGCCTTATTCCCCTCTGCGCTGCAAGATCGCCTCCGCCACGATCAGGTCAAGCGGCGTTGTGATCTTGATATTCTCCGGATCCCCCTCTGTCAGGCGAACCTCCTTGCCGAAGCGCTCCACCGCGGCGCAATCATCCGTCACGGCGGCATCCGCCGTCAGCGCGGACTGAAGCGCCGCCTTCAGAAGACCCGCGTCGAAGACCTGCGGCGTCTGCACCGCAAAAAGCGTACTGCGCTCAGGCGTGCTCTGCACAACGCCATCCTGAGCGATCTTGATCGTGTCTGTCACCGGCACGGCAGGCGCGGCGGCAAAGCTCGTGCACGCAGTTTCGACCACGCGGTCGATCAGTTCGCTCGTCACGAGTGGGCGCGCGCCGTCCTGCACGGCAAAAAGCGCCGCCTCCGGCGAAGCCTCGAGCGCGGCGCGCAGCACGGACTCCGTTCTTGTCGCCCCGCCGGGGATCACCTTGACCGGCTTTGCAATGCCATAGGTCCTGCAAAGTTCCGCATAGCGCAGCAGCTCTCCATCCCGCGCGGCGATGACGATCTCGTCGATGCTCTCTGCGCGGTCGATCGCCAGAAGCGTGTGCGCCAGCACAGGCATATCGCCCAGCGGCGCAAGAAGCTTATTATCCTCGCCAAAGCGCCGCGAACTGCCCGCGGCGGCGATCAGCGCCGTACAGTATGGGCGCATACGCTGCTGCCGTTTACGGAAGATCTTCTGAAGCAGGCTCATTTTCAGCTCTCCTTTGCAAGCATCGCGGCATTGACACGGCTCTCCGCCGCCGGATATTCGATATCCTCCGCCAGCACGATCTCCGACACAAGGATCTGCTTGGCAATATGGAGCATCTTGCGCTCGCCGTTTGAAAGCCCGCGCTCGCTATCGCGATGCATCAGCGCCTTGATCACAGCGCTGACCTCGCATAGATCGCCGCTTTTGAGACGATCCATATTTTCACGATAGCGGTGGTTCCAGTTGGCCGTCATATCCACGCCCAATTGCGGAATACGAGCAATGACCGCTTCGATCTCGTCGCTCGATCGAATGGCGCGCACGCCGATGGCTCCGGCATTTTCCGTTGGGATCTTGAGCGTCAGGCCGGAAATGGGCATCTTGAAAACATAGAACTCCATCAGCCTTCCGCTGATCTTTTCGCGCACGATGCTTTCGATCACACCGGCGCCGTGCATGGGATGCACGACCTTATCTCCGATTTGAAACATTCTATGCCCACCCCCCTTCTGACAGAATGCAGATCGCTGTCTGTCCTTATTTTTTTCACCGAAAAAGCGGGAAAATATTCCCCCATAGATAGTATAACATACTGGCGCATAATTTTCAAGCATTTTCCAATGAAAGTTTTTTCAGTCGCCGAAAATTCGCAGCCATTCACGGCATATGCAAAAAGGGGGCTCTCCTTGCGGAGACCCCCCTGGACCTTGCTCAGGCTTTACTTGTTGCTGCGGCGCCAGATGTGCATCTTCTCCGCGTCGGCGATCAGCTGCTCACGGAAGTCAGGGTGCGCCACGGAGATGAGCGCCTCGGCGCGCTGCCACGTGGAAAGGCCCTTGAGGTTGACCATGCCGTACTCGGTGACGATGTAGTGCGTGCAGGAGCGCGGGTCGGTGCAGATGGAGCCGGGCGTCAGCGTGGGAACGATGCGGCTCTTGACCGTGCCGTCCTTGCCCGTGACGGTCGAGGACATGCAGATGAAGCTCTTGCCGCCCTTGGAGAGGTACGCGCCCATCGCAAAGTCGAGTTGGCCGCCCGTGCCGGAGATGTGCTTGATGCCGGCGGACTCCGCGTTCACCTGACCGAACAGATCGCAGTCGATGGCGTTGTTGATGGAGATGAAGTTGTCGATCTGGGAGATGACAAACACGTCGTTCGTATAGTCGACCGGCGCACCCATGACCTCGGGATTGCGATCCATGTAGTCATAGAGCTTCTGCGTGCCGGCGGCGAAGGCAAAAACCTGACGGCCCTTGTCGAGCTGCTTGTGCTTGCCGGTGATCTTGCCGGCGAGGGCCATGTCGACAAAGCCGTCGACATACATTTCGGTGTGAACGGACAGGTCCTTGAGGTCAGACTGCGCGATCATCGAGCCGATGGTGTTGGGCATGCCGCCGATGCCGAGCTGGAGGCACGCGCCATTCGGGATCTCAGGCACGACAAGGTTGGCGACCGCGGTGTCGACCTCGGTGGGGGCGCCGCCCGCGCCGAGCTGCGCAACGGGAGGATTCTCCCCTTCCACAACCATGTCGACGTCCTTGATGTTGATCTCGCAGCCGGTGAGACCGTAGACCCAGGGAAGGTTCTCGTTGACCTCGACGATGACCGTTTTGGCGGTGTCGAGCATATCGGCAAGATGAGAGGACGCGAGCGCGTAGCTGAAGTTGCCATGCTTATCCATCGGCGTGACCTGGATCATCGCAACATCGACTGTGGCGTTGCCGTCGCGGTAGAAGCGCGGCAGCTCGCTGTAGCGCATGGGAATGAAATAGCCCATGCCCTTGGAGATAATCTTGCGGTCGATGCCGCTGCAATGCCAGGAGTTCCAGGTGAAGTGCTCACCGGCGTCCTCGGCCTTGCAGATCTCGGGCATCCACATCGTCACGCCGCCGCGGACCTTGACGTCCTTGAGCTCATTCTGGCGTGCGGCCAGAGCCTTGTCGAGCGTGTAGGGATGGTTGGTACACCAGCCGTAGTCGACCCAGTCGCCGCTCTTGACGACCTTGACGGCTTCCGCGGCAGAGGTCAGCTTCTTCTGATAAAGCGCTGCGTAATCCATGGATAATTCCTCCTGTAATGTATGTGAATTTGATTATCATTTCGGAACTATGTCGAAACTTTAACAATTATAGCATACCGATCGCCGTTTGCAAAGTCTTTCTTACGTGTCAGCGTAAAAAAGAACGTAAAAAAGAGACAGGCCGGAGCCTGTCTCTTTTCAGTTCGGGAAAATTACTCCTCGACAGGAGCCTCTTCCTCGCCGCTGAGCAGCGCGCGGATGCTGAGGGAGATCTTCTTCTTCTCCTCGTCGATGGCGGTGATCTTCGCGTCGACCATCTGGCCTTCGGACAGAACGTCGGAGGGCTTGTCGATGCGGCGGTCAGCGATCTGGGAGATGTGGATCAGACCGTCCACACCGGGAACGACCTCAGCGAAGGCGCCGAAGGTCATCAGCTTGACGATGCGCACGTTGGCAACGTCGCCGACCTTGTAGGTGTTCATGAACACGTCCCAGGGGTTCTGGGTGCGATCCTTGACGCCGAGGGAAATCTTGCGCTTCTCGGGATCGAAGGAGATGACGTACACGTCGAGGTGATCGCCGATGGAAACGACCTCGGCGGGGTTCTTGATGCGGCTCCAGCTCAGCTCGGAGATGTGAACCATGCCGTCCACGCCGCCGATGTCGACGAACACGCCGTAAGAGGTCATGGACTTGACAACGCCGTCATAGTGCTTGCCGACCTCGATGCCTTCCCAGATGGCGGCCTGAGCAGCCTGACGCTCCTCGTTCAGCACGGACTTGATGGAGCCGACGACGCGGCGGCGGGCACGGTTGACCTCGGTCACGCGGAGCTTGACCTTCTGCTTGACCATCTGGCCAAGGTCGGAGTCCTTGGGCATACCGCTCTGAGAAGCGGGCACGAACACGCGCACGCCCTTGACAGAAACGACGATGCCGCCCTTGTTCACTTCGGTCACGGTGCCTTCGAGAACGGTCTTGTCCTCAACGGCGGTCTCAATGTCTTCCCAGAGCTTGACAGCGTCGAGACGCTTCTTGGAGAGGGTGGCGTAGCCTTCCACGTCGTTGACGCGGACAACGTAAGCCTCGATCTCGTCGCCGACCTTGACGACGTCCTCGGGCTTGACGTCGGGGTCGCTGCTCAGCTCAGAAACAGGGATATAGCCTGCCTGCTTGCAGCCGACGTCGACCTGGATCTCGGTCGTGCCGATGGCGGTCACGATACCGGTCACCTTATCTCCTGTATTTAGAGTCTTGAAAGATTTTTCAAGCAGTTCTTCAAAGGATTCGCTGGTT
Organism: uncultured Oscillospiraceae bacterium; assembly: GCA_934597535.1. GTDB lineage: Bacteria > Bacillota > Clostridia > Oscillospirales > Oscillospiraceae > Hominicoprocola. Next base: position 56,863 of record CAKTRT010000002.1, read on the forward strand.
TCAGGGGTGTTGTTGATGATTTCTTCCGTCATTGTTGTTAATACCTCCATAATGATACTCGCAGGAGTGGACGCACCGGCCGTCAATCCCGCCACACGGCATCCGGAGAAGAACTCCGGTGAGAGCTCGTCTGCGGACTCGATCTGTATGACCTTGCCGCAGTTCTCTCTGCAAATCTCGGTCAAATGCCTTGTGTTGGCGCTTCTCCGGTCGCCTACGACCACCATCGCGTCCGCTTTGGCGGAGAGTTCCGCCGCCTCGGCCTGACGTTTCTGCGTAGCATTGCATATTGTATCATTGATTTTCAGATTTGTACACTCTTTTTTTAGAATTTTCACACAACTTTCCCAAAGCGCACGAATGCAGGTCGTCTGCGCCAGCGCGATACTGGGTAAACCGGCAAATTCCGGATGTTTTTTGAAGTGTTCGGCAACTTCCTGCGCATTTTCAAAGACCACCGCATCACGGCACCATCCCGCGATGCCCTGCACCTCAGGATGTGTGCGCTCGCCGATCAGGATCACACGCCGGCCCTCCTGCTCAGCCTGCTGCGCGAGCGTCCGGATGCGCTCAACATGCGGACAGACGGCGCTGATGACCTCTGCTCCCTGCGCGCGGAGCGTCTCCACAGTCTCGCGCGGCTCACCGTGGGCGCGGATGAGCACCGCCTCCCCTGCGCGCGCCTGAGTGGGGGAAGCGATCAGGCGCATGCCATGCGCCTCCAGCTCCTGCACGACCGCAGCATTGTGCACAATGCTGCCAAGCATCGCGCCGCCGCGCTCGTCCGCCGTCTTTCGTGCAAGCCTGACCGCGCGCTCTACGCCATAACAAAAGCCCGCAGTCTCAGCCAGTATCACCTTCACAGCGGCGCGCCTCCCACCTGCTGACCGCCGAGCGCATAAGCCCGGCGCAGCACTTCATCGGCGATCTCCTGCAGTTCTTCCGACGTGCCGCGCCGCCCGGTCACGCTGGGAACATACGGCTCGCCAAAGTAAATGCGTGTTTTGCGAAAGAGTTTTTTCTGCCCATCGCAAAAAACCGGCACGAGCGCCGCCCCCGTCCGCACGCCGATCATCGCGATGCCGGCATGCGCGTGCGCAGGCAGCCCGTCGTGATAGCCGACGCCGCCGCGGATGGTCGTCCCCTCGGGGAAGATCAACAGATTTTCACCCCTGTGGAGCACCTGCATCGCGGTCTTGACGGACTGAACGTCTTTCCCGTCGCGCTGAACAGGGAATGCGCCGAGCGAACGGAGCAGCCACCCCAGCACCGGGTTTTCAAAAAGTTCAGCCTTGGCCATAAAGTGCATGTGGTAATCGAGCGGCAGACACAGTGCGATGAGCACAGGATCAAGGTCGGTAGCATGGTTGGGGCAAAGCAGCACGCCGTTTTTCGGCAGTGCCTTTACCCCCCTGATCTCCACACGGTAGAGCCAGAGCAGCACCCGCCCGAGCACCCATGCGATGACATACAGTATCCTCATTGCAGCTTCTCCCGAATGATGGCAAGCAGCGCTTTCCTGCTCGCGTCAAAATCAAGCGATGAAGTATCCAGACGCACCGCGTCGTCCGCGCAGCGCAAAGGCGCGGAGGCGCGGTTCATATCCTGCGCATCGCGCTCGTTGATCTCGCGCAGCACAGCGTCATAGGGCTTCGGCGTACCGCGCCCCTCCAGCTCCAGACAGCGGCGGCGGGCACGCTCCGAAGCGGAGGCGGTCAGGTAAATCTTCACGTCCGCGTCCGGCAGCACCACGGTGCCGATGTCACGCCCATCCATAATGACGCTGTGTGTCCGCGCGGTGTCGCGCTGCATTTCGAGAAGGTACGCTCTCACGGCCGGCATCGCCGATACATCAGAAGCATACATGGAGATCTGCGGCAGGCGGATCTTCTCCGTCACATCCGCCTCCCCGAGCCACATATGCTGCAGGCCGTCCGTCCCATAGCTCATGCGGATCGTGAGCTGCGGCAGCAGCAGCGTGACCTGCCGTTCGTCCTTTGGGTCGAGCCCGCGGGCAAAGACCGCGTAGCCGATCGTGCGGTAAATCGCACCGGTATCAACATAGAGGATGCCAAGCTCTCCGGCAACGGCGCGGGCAAGCGTGCTTTTACCGGCGCCGCTGGGACCGTCGATCGCAATGGAATAGTGTTCTTTCATGCTCTTTTCGTCATCTTTTCTGTAAAGTATTTTTGCCTTATAGCTCTTGCAGATAAGTCGCCGCGGCCTCGCCCGCGGCCTTGCCGGTCGCCCATGCGATCTGCAGATTGTATCCGCCCGTATAAGCGTCCACATCGATCATCTCGCCGGCGAAATACACCCCATCCGCCTTTTTGGAAGCCATGGTCTTCGGGTCGATCTCTCCGACCTTCACTCCGCCGGAGGTGATGATCGCGTTCTCGACCGGCATGGGGCCGGCGATATCGACCGTCCAGCGCTTCAAGAGCGTCCGGATCGTTTCGCGCTGGACGCGCGTGACGTCATGGATCTTTTCATGCGGAGGAATGCCGGAACGATCGACAAAGGCGTCGATCATCTTCTGCGGCAGAAGCGATCCGAGCGCATTACAGAAGTCGCTGTTTGGATGCTTTTCGAAATCCGACAGCAGCCGCTTATCGAGCGTCTGTTCATCAAGCGCAGGCTTCAGGTCGATCTCCAGCCGGTACTGCTTTTTGTCAAAATGCCGCATATGGGCGCTTGCCGATAAAACGAGCGGCCCGCTCACGCCGAAATGCGTAAACAGCAGCTCGCCAAAATCCGTATGGATCTTTTTGCCGTTTTCATACACCGTCAGCGCAACGTTGCGCAGGCTCAGTCCCTGCAGCCGTGCGCAGCCGTCCGCCCGCAGCGGCACAAGCGATCCTCGCAGCGGCGTGACCGTGTGCCCGAGCGCTTCCGCCATGCGGAAGCCGTCGCCCGTAGAGCCGGTCGCGGGGTAGGAAACGCCGCCGGTCGCCAGCACGACGGCGGAGGCGGGATACTCCCCCCGCTCTCCCCTGACAGCGCAGACGCGGCCGTCTTCGGTCAGGATTTCCAACGCACGGTCGCGCACAAGCGCAGCGCGCAGCCGCTTCAGCTCACGCTCCAGCGCAGCGGTGATATCAAATGACCGGTCGGACACCGGAAAAACCCGCCTGCCGCGCTCGACCTTGAGCGGCACGCCGAGCGCTTCGAAAAAGCGCATGGCATCGCGCCCATCAAAGCGGGAAAAAGCAGAATAGAGAAAGCGCGGGTTCTGCGGCACATGGGCCAGCAATTCCTCGCAGTTACTTTCGTTTGTCACATTGCAGCGGCCCTTGCCGGTGATGTTCACCTTCTTGCCGAGCCGCTCGTTGGGGTCGAGCAGCGTGACGGCTGCCCCGCTGCGCGCAGCGCAGATCGCCGCCATCATGCCGCCGGCGCCCCCGCCAACGACGACGAGCCGCTTACTCATCCTCGACCTTCCCAAAAATACCGAAGCGCTCCCACACGTGCTCCAGCTCGGAGAACGTCGAGGCAATGTCGGCGCCCTTTTTGTTGGCAACGGCAAGGATGAGCGCGTTGAGCATGCTCATGGGCGCGGCCAGCGAATCGACAAAGGAGATCATCTCATTGCGCACGAGCAGCGAACAGGCCGCCATTTGATTGATGGGCGACATCTCGCTGTCTGTCACACCGACGATCGTCGCGCCGCGGTCTCTGGCGAAATGAATGGTCTTGAGCGCCAGCTCGCTGTAGCGCGGGAAGCAGATACCGATGACCACATCTCCCTGAGAAACGCGGAAAAGCTGGTCGAACGTACCGGCCGCTCCTCCCTGCACCTGCACGACATTATCAAAGATCAGGCGGAAGTAGAAGTTGAGATATCCCGCAAGGAACGAGGAGGATCGAAAACCCACAATGTAGATCTTCTTGGCATTGATGATCGTATCGACCACGCGCTCAAACTCCGCGCCCTCTGTCTGATCGATGGCCATGCGGATCTTCTCCATGTCGCGCTGAAGCACGTTCGTCATCAGGCCGGAGCCGGCCAGCTCCCCGTCGGACGCCTGAATGCGCTGGATGCTCGTCAGCTTGCCGCGGATCATCTCCTGCAGCGCGCGTTGCATGCTGGGATACCCCTCATAGCCGAGCTGCGTAGCAAAGCGTACCACGGTGGACTCGCTGACCTGCACGGTCTTGCCGAGCTTGCTGGCCGTCATAAACGCCGCCTTGTCGTAGTTTTCCAAAATGAAGCGGGCGATGAGCTTCTGCCCCTTGGAGAAGCTGCCCATATTTTTCTCGATGTTATGTAGAATGTTCTTCGTCATAATACCGCCTTCTATCCTTTGTTTTTCGTTGCCGCAAGCTCCTGCGGCGTGAGATCGCGCCACGCCCCCTCCGGCAGGCCGCCGAGCGTGAGCGCGTGCTCCGCCACGCGCCGCAGGCGCTTGACATAAAGCCCGCAGGCTGCGCACATACGCCGGATCTGCCGGTTTTTCCCCTCATGGATGGTAACGGCGAGCAGCGCCGTGTCTTTGCCCTGCCGCAGCACACGCACCTGTGCGCGGCGGATCGGTTCGCCATCCAGCGCCGTGATCGCCATGAGCCTTTCCGCAGCGTCCTTCGTGTCGCCCGCCACAGTGACATGATAGACCTTATCGACCTCGTAACGTGGGTGCAGCAGGCGCTGCATCCACGCTCCGTCATTGGTCAGCAGCAGCAGGCCCTCAGAGTCCAGATCCAGACGTCCGACGGGATAGACCCGCACGCCGCAATCTCCGACCAGCTCTGTGACCGTCGGCCTGCCCCTTTCATCGGAAAGCGTGCAAACATAGCCACGCGGCTTGTTGAGCATCAGATAACGCTTCTGCTCCACGCGCGCAACGGGCGCGCCGTCTACAGTGATCTGATCCGACTTCGCATCGGCCCGCTGCCCGAGCATGGCCGTCTCCCCATTCACGCGCACGCGGCCTTCGGCGATCCACTGCTCGGCCGTGCGGCGGGAGCACAGCCCCGCCTCGGCGATCAGCTTTTGTATTCTTTCTTCCGGCAGGGTGCTCCCCTCCTTACGCGGAAAATAGCTTCCACAGCTTTTCCGCAAGCGAATCTCTTTTATCGGCGCTCTCCGCCGCCTGCGGCAGCGCCGCCGCGCGGGCGCACAGAAGATCGACCCGTCCGATCTCTTCCCCATTGCAGAGGATCACCAGCTCGCCGGCCTTTTGTCCCTTTTGCAGCGGGGCGTCCAGCCCCTCCGACAGCTCTGTGCGCGTGGACAGCGACTCCCCCTCGGCAAGCGGATAGATAAAGTCCTCTGCCGCGATAACAGGGACCGATCCGCCGCCCGCTGCGGCCGTACCGTACTGCGCGCCTCTCCTTGCGCCAGCAGCGCGGTGATAGGCAGCAAATCCGTGATCGTAGAGCGCAGCATGATCCGCCCAGTCGCTGCCGTCGCAAAGCGTGACGGCGATCAGTCGCAAGCCGCCGCGCTCGGCGCATGTGACGAGTGTACGGCCGGCATCACCGGTATAACCGGTCTTTCCCCCGATGCAGCCTGAGTAGGAGGCGAGCAGCTTATTGTGGTTGGTCATCGTGCGTGCGCCGACATTTGCCGTACGCGTAGACACGATGCGCGCAAACGTAGGGTTTCGCATGGCGCACGCCGCAAGGCGCGCCATGTCGAGCGCACAGGAATAGTGCCCCTGTGCGTCCAGTCCGCTGGGATTTACAAATGAGGTATGTTCCATGCCAAGCGCCGCCGCTTTTTCGTTCATCCACGCAACGAAACGCGCACTTCCACCCTCGCCGCCGCAATAAGCAGCAATGCATTCCGCCGCATCGTTTCCGGAGGGGAGCATCAGCCCATAGAGCAGCTCCTCCATCGTGAGCGTCTCGCCCTCGCTGAGGTACATCGACGATCCCTCGCGCAGGTGTTCGCGCCGGACAGTCACCCGATCGTCCAGCCCGCTATGCTCCAGCGCAACAAGGCAGGTCATGATCTTGGTGGTGCTGGCAATGCTGCGCTCCTGCGTTTCCGCGTGCGACAACAGCACCCGCCCGCTGTCCGCATCCATGAGGATATAGGCGGCAGCCGACGGCTCCGGTGCGGAAGCGCGGCAAGCGGAATCGCCTGTCACACAAAGCACGGCAAGTAAAAAAGCAGCGGTACGGAACAGAATGCGCGGCATAGGATCACTCCTTAAAAAGAATGCTCCTATTATGCCCGCGATCAGTAGATTTCTTTCTCTTCCTTTTTCTTGCTGATAAAATTCTCCACGCGGTCCATGACCTCGGGAACAAGATCGAGCACGCGATCGACCGTGGCGACCGCGGGGACCGCAACGGGCATGACGCGCGTCACGCCATCTTTGACGATAAGGAACGCGACGGGATCGATTTTGACAGCCGCACCCGCGCCGCCGCCGAAATTGGCCTTCGTCGTGCCGTAATCGCCGCCGCCGGCGCCAAAGCCGAAGCTGACGCGGGAGATGGGAATGACCGTTACGCCGTCAGGCGTGGTGACCGGCTCGCCGATGATGGAGTTGGAATCAACCATCTCGCGGATCTTGCCCATTGCCGTGTTCATGAGGTCGTTCAAGGGGGCTTGCTTTTCCAGATTTTCCATGGTGTGCTTCCTTTCTCTTCTATGCTGTCAGTTTTTCTGTTTGCTCTTCCGATCGGCCTGCCGCTTTTACAGAATCGTCCGCCGCGTCCCGATGCGCAGACGGCGCATCGTTCGCGTGCGCCTTTTTAAAGCGCAGATACCACTTCAGCAGCGGAACAGCCAGCGCGAAGGCAATGGCGAACATGTCGCCGATGCGGACGCTTAATCCAGCCGCTCCCTCCGCGCTCGTCTTCGGCGCGGCATAATCCATGCGCAGGTGCAGCGAGGGATGCGGAATATTGAAAAGCTCCTCCGCGTGCGGCATTAGCGCCCACATCGCGGCACAGGCATAGCCGTAGCTCTGGGCAATATCTGCCGGATCTGCACCGCCAAAGGTGACCCGGAGCGCCAATGGGTCGATGCGCAACCGGCGGCAGACCGCGCGCGCCGCCGACCTCAGTGCAGAAAGAGCCGTGGAAATGAGATCTGTGATCTCGGAAACTGTTGGTTTTGGCAGCGGGCGTCCGCCCTTTTTCGGCTTCTTTTCCGCCCTCCGCTCCTGCTTTTTTGTCTTCTGTTCCTCAGGCGGTTTTTCCGCGCCGGGCAGGATCTTTTTGCGGAACGGGCCGATCCGGAGCGTTACGACCGTTTCTTTGCCGAAGCGCACCTCCGCGCCAACGCGGATCAGTGCGATCAAAAGCAGGATGAGCAGAATAATACCGATCACCTTGAGCGCTGTCAAACGGCCACCTCCCCTGAAACTCCCGAAAGGAACAATTTATCGCACGATCATAAGCTGCCTCGCCTGCGGCGGCTTTTCTTCATTCTCGTCAGGCAGGCTGACTCGGATCCGGTTTCTCCCGCGCGGTCAAGGCGCTTGGATCGAGGATCGAACCGTCCTCCGTCATGCGGAGCTGGCCATCTGCCTCAATGCCCGGCATTTCCGGCAGTTCCTGAAGCGAGCCGAGATGAAAATCACGCAGGAATTTTTTCGTCGTGCGGTACAGCCTCGGCCGACCCGGCACCTGGAGCCGGCCGGCCTCCTCGATCAGCCCGCGCTCCAGAAGCAGCCCCATCGTGTACGAACTGTCCACCCCGCGCACCTGATCGACATAGGCGCGGGTCGTAGGCTGATAGTAGGCAACGATCGTCAGCACCTCCAGCGCAGGCTGGGAGAGCTTGGCGGTCTTGCGGATCTCAAAGGCCTTGCGGATCACATCGGCGTAATCCGGCGCCGAGCAGAGCTGATAGCTGTCCTCCATGCGGACAAGGCGGATCCCGCGCCGCTCATAGGCGTAGTGATCGCCCAGCTTTTGCAGCACCTGCTCCGCCGTGGGACGATCCAGATCGAGCGCAAGGCAGATGCGGTCGATCCCGAGCGGCTCGCCGCTGGCAAAGAGAATGCCCTCCATCGCCGCTTCGACCTCGCGCAGATCCAAAGATTCCAAAGACATGGTATTTCCTCACAAATTGATGGATTTTTCCGCTGCTTCGCCGCACTCCACCGTACAGTCCGTATCAGAGCCGGCAAGGCGAATGACCTTTTCGCGGCAAAGCTCCAGCACGGCGATAAACGTCGCCACGATCTCGCTGCGGCTGCGGCTGCCGCGAAACAGCAGCCGAAAGCGCGTCATGCCGAATTCCTTGAGCCTGTGCAGGATTTCTTCCGCCTTGCCCTTGACAGGGTACGGCTCGCGGCGGACGATCTCGCTCAGGTCTGCGCCCGGCGGGGCGCTGAGCTTCTCGCCCCGGTCAAGCATGGCCTGCATGGCAAGCACGAGATCCGCCTTTTCATGGTCGTATTCGTAGATCTTGCCGCGCTGCATCGGCTCCGGCGGGCGCGTCATGATGCTGCGGCCAAATTCTCCCATGGAGGCAAGCGTTTCCGTGATCATTTTGACGCGCACATAGGTATCCTTCTGCGCCCGCTCCTTGAGCGAGGCGATCAGCTCGTCCATCTCGCTCTGCGCCTGCTCATCCTCCAGCGAGAGCAGCATCCGCGTCTTGATGTACATCAGGTGCGCCGCCATCGTGATAAACTCGCTCGCAACCTCAAGATCGAGCTGCTTGCGCTGCTCGAGATAGGCAAGGTACTGCTCGAGAATGAGCGCGATCGGGATATCCTGGATCTCTATTTTATTTTTGGACAGCAGGAAGAGGATCAGATCGAGCGGACCTTCAAAGTCCTGCAGCGCTTCCGCGCTGCGCTCGTGTACAACGCTCTCGAGCTTGAAAACGGGATTGTCCATACGGTCATCTCACAATCAAATTGACAAGAAACATGAAAACCCGGTAGATCGCGGCGCTCAGGGCATTGTCCCCAACGCCGAGCCAGACCAGCAAAAGAAGCACGAACATACCGTATTTTTCATAGCGCATGAGTGTTTCATACGCCGCATCCGGCAAAAAGGCGAAAAGCACCTTCGAGCCATCGAGCGGGGAGATCGGGATAAGGTTAAACAGTCCCAGCCCCACGCTCATATACGCCGTCATCATCAAGAAATCAAGCGCACCGCGGCAGAATGCCGTATCGGCGTAATGATCCAGCACAAGACGCACACCGAACAGCAGCGCTATCGCCAGCAGCAGATTTGACACCGGCCCGGCAAGCGCCGTGAGCGCCATACCCTGCCGCGGCTTTTTGAAATACCGCATATCCACCGGCACAGGCTTTGCCCAGCCAAAGCCAACGAGCAGCATTGCGGCGAGCCCGAACCAGTCGATATGGTGCAGCGGGTTGAGACTCAGACGATGGGCGCGTTTGGCCGTCGGGTCGCCGAGAGCGTAGGCTGCAAGACCGTGGCAGGTCTCATGCACTGTTAAACATAAAAAGACGCCGAGCACGCGCAAGAGCGCATCAGTCAGCGCGGTCCAGTCGAGCGACTGGAGGAGTTCATGGAAGCTGTTCACGCAATTTCTCCGTGCAGATTATGCAAATCCCATCGGATCATGCATAAGATTGGTTTCATTATAGCAGTTTGCCCCTCTTTTTACAAGTCATTTTGCAACTTTCATTGCATTCTTCCTTCAAAAATCGCCCGCAATTTTTCAGGCAATCTGCACAATATGCCAAAAAAGCGCTCCGGCCGGCGGCCGGAGCGCTTTGCTCGCTGTGAATGGGTCTACTTTTTAAGGCGCTTATCGCTCTTGAGCGCAAGGCGCGTACCGATCGTCTGGAAGATCTGCACGAGGACGATCAGCAAGACCGTTGCGGCGACCATCACAAGGTACTTGTAGCGATAGAAGCCATAATCAATGGCGATCTTACCGAGACCGCCGCCGCCGATGATGCCGCTCATCGCCGAGTAACCGAGGATCGTTGTCAGCGCGATGGTGAAATTCTGCAAAAGCGAGGGAACGCTCTCGGGGATCATCACCTTGCAGATGATCTGCACAGGCGTTGCACCCATGCTCTGCGCGGCTTCAATGATATTGGGATCGACCTCGCGCAGGCTGCTTTCTACAAGGCGCGCGACAAACGGAAAGGCCGCGACCACGAGCGGCACGATGGTCGCTCTCGTACCGACAGTCGTACCGATAATAAGGCGCGAGAGCGGAAAGACCATGATCATCAGGATCAAAAACGGGATGGAGCGCAGCAGATTGATGATAACATTCAGCACCCGCATCAGCCAGCGTGGGAGCGGCAGCACGCCGTCCTTCTCGCCCGCCACGAGCAGTACGCCGAGCGGAAGGCCGATGACGACGGCCAGCGCCGTCGAAAGGAGTGTCACATAAAATGTCTCCCAAATCGCGAGGGGAAACTGCGTCTGCATGGCGACCGAAAGCTCCGCGATGGACTCCGGAGAAAACATTTTACTGTACATTGACGCTCGCCTCCTCTACCTGTAGATTTTCTATTCCCTTGAGAAATGCCATGGCCCGTTCAAACTGTGCGTTCGGCACACCGAGCAGCATACTGCCGTAAACCTCTTCAGACAACTTCTGTGTGGTGGCGGAGATCACGTTGGCGTTCACGCCCTCCTCGGTCGCAAGCCGCGCGACCAACGGAATGGCCGTCGTCTTTGCGCTGCGGAAAATGAGACGGATGCGGCGCTCGCACTGCGGATCGGACACATCCATGTCTGCGCCGCGCGGGAACACCAGATGGCGTGCCGCCGCAGATTTGGGCGCGGAGAAAACGGCGGAGACGAGTCCCTCCTCCACGACCTCGCCGTCATCCAGAATGGCAACGTGATTGCACACCTCTTTCACCACGCTCATCTGGTGCGTGATGATGACGACGGTGATGCCGAGCTTGCGGTTGATATCGCCGATCAGCTCAAGGATCTGGCGCGTGGTCTTGGGATCGAGCGCGCTGGTCGCTTCATCGCAGAGCAAGACCTTCGGGTTCGTGGCGAGTGCGCGGGCGATGGCGACGCGCTGCTGCTGTCCGCCGGAAAGCTGCGCCGGATAGGCCTTTGACTTATCCGGAAGGCCGACTGTTTCGAGCAGCTGCTGCGCGCGCGCAGCCGCCTCGCGGCGGCTGACGCCCGACAGTTCCATCGGAAAGCAGACATTGTCCAGACAGTTGCGCTGCATGAGCAGGTTAAAGCGCTGGAAGATCATGGTGATCTCGCGCCGTGCCGCGCGCAGCTGTGCGGGAGACATCGTGTCAAGGCGCTGCCCGTTCACGATGACCTCGCCGGAGGTCGGACGCTCGAGCATGTTGATGCAGCGCACCAGCGTGGACTTGCCCGCGCCGCTCATGCCGATGATGCCGTAGACGTCGCCGTCCGGAATGGTCAGGGAGACGTCCTTGAGCGCCTCCACCCTGCCGCCGGCAGTTTCAAAGGTCTTGCTTAAATGCTTCAGTTCGATCAAGAACGCTCCCTCCTTTCTCTTTCTTACTTGGCGCTCAGCGCGTCGAGCGTGGTCTGCTTGCCGCCGTACAGGCCCATGGGCTCGACGTGGATCGCGGCAACGGAGACGATGTGCGTGCCGTTTTCGGCGTTGAAGTCATCGAGATACGGGGTGTGCTGGAAGTAGTTGGCGTCCACGGTGCCGTCTTCGACGACGGTGTTGGGCACAACATAGTCGTTGTAGACCTGAATGTCAAGGGTGATGTCCTTTTCGGCAAGGATAGTCTTCACAACTTCGAGGATCTCGGCGTGCGGGGTCGGGGAAGCGGCGACAGAGATCGTGGAACCGGCCAGCGCCGCGTAATCAACGGATGGATCATAGCCGTCGCCGGGGTTGTTGACCGTGCTGACGACAGCGCCGTCATACTTCTCAGCGATGAAGTCGGCGACCTGCTGGCTCTCAAGCGCAGCGACGAGCGCCTTGATCTTATCGGAGGACTCGTTGCCCTCCTTGACGGCAAGAATGTTGGCATAAGCGGAGGAGGAACCCTCGATCACAAGAGAATCGGCAACGGGATTCAGCCCCGCGTTGATGGCGTAGTTGGAGTTGATGACGGCGTAGTCAACATCCTGCAGGATGTTGGGCAGCTGCGCAGCCTCAGCCTCAACGATCTCAACATTGTACGGATTCTCCACGATATCGTTCTTGGTGGCGGTGATGCCGGCGCCGTCTTTGAGCTTGATGATGCCGTTATCCTGCAGCAGGAGCAGCGCGCGGGCTTCGTTGGTGGTATCGTTGGGCACTGCGATCTGAATGGCGGAAGCACTGCCGCCGTCGTCGGTCTTGGAGCCGCAGCCGGTCAGGGCGAGCGCGGCGGTGAGCACGAGTGCAAGAACAAGTGCAGTCAGCTTGACAGAATTCTTTTTCATCGTTTTGATCTCCTTTAAATAATTGTCATGTATTTGAACGAATGATTAAAATCGGTTTTACCGGATTATTCATGCATCGCCGTGTCCGGCGGACACATTCGGTCGTCTCTCAGCAATTGAAAACTGCGCATTGCTTTCAGCTCCTTTCGGGAAATAAAAAACAGCGGGAGGTCATTGACCTTCCGCTGCCGTTCACATGGGTAACTCAGACAGTTTCTGAAAGGAAATGACCGTTTTCTTCATGACGAAGCATGCACATGATGGACATCATGCACATCTTGGACATCATCATGGAGTTGACGGCGTAGTACTTCATGCCCATTGTTTCCTTTCTGAAAATCAGATGCAGGCGCTCGGTTTTTCCTGCGATGTGCGTATGTTAGCACCATCCCTTCGGATTGTCAACAGGGAAATTTCATATTTTTTCACGCCTTCGTGATTTTTTTGCAAATGCACGAATTTCACCGCTCATTCGCTCCGCTCTTCGAGCACATGGACAAGATGCAGCAGGAACTCCGTGCCCGTCATTCCCGCAAGCGCATCCGCTGCTGCGCGCGAACTTGCCGCGATCCTTTCGCGGCAGCCCTCCAGCCCGAAGAGATCGACGCTCGTGGTCTTCCCCTCTTCCCTGTCCGAGCCGATGGGCTTGCCGAACGTCTTTTCATCGCCGATGACATCGAGCATGTCGTCGCGCAGCTGGAAAGCGAAGCCGAAGTTGTCGGCGTAGCCGATAGCGGCCTCCTCCTGCTCTCTCGTGCCGCTCGCGGCGGCCACGCCCATCAGGCACGCCGCACGGATGAGCGCGCTCGTTTTGCGCAGATAGATCTCATACAGCTCATCGGCCGTCAGCGCGCGCCCCTCCCATTCGAGGTCAAGCTGCTGGCCGCCGCAGATGCCCTCATGCCCGGCGGCCGCGGCAAGGATCTGCCCGCAGCGCAGCGCGCGTGCTGCCGGGATCGGCGCGTTCAGCACCGTCTCAAAGGCAAGCGCCTGCAAGGCGTCGCCCGCAAGCGTTGCCGTGCATTCGCCGAAAACCTTATGATTTGAAGGCTTGCCGCGGCGCAGATCGTCATTATCCATCACGGGAAGATCGTCGTGGATGAGCGAATAGGTGTGCAGCATCTCGACGCCGCAGGCCACAGGGAGCGCGGCCGATGCATTCCCGCCGCACACGCGGCAGAATTCGAGCGTCAGGATCGCGCGCAGACGCTTGCCGCCCGCCGTGAGGCTATAGTGCATCGAATCGGTCAGCTTGTGGTAGCTCGCGTCCTGCATATCCAAAAGGCAGGTGTCAAGGTACTTGTCCACCGCCGACTTATACTCCGCCATGCGGGCGGAAAACACCTTCTCGACCATGGCTTATTCCTCCGAAGCGAACGGGCTCTCGACCGGTGCGCCGTCCGCGCCCTTGGAGAGCTTTATGACCTTCTGCTCCGCCTTATCGAGCATGGTGCCGCAATCGGTCACAAGCTTCGTACCCTCTTCAAAAAGCTTGAGCGACTCGGCGAGCTTCGCATCGCCCTTTTCGAGCGCCGCCACGATCTCCTCGAGCCGCGCGAGATTCTCTTCAAACGTCTTTGCCATCGGCCATTCCTCCCGTTTTTCGTTCGTTCACCGTGCACGCAAGACTTCCCTGTCCCAGCAGCACCTCGATCCTTTCGCCGGCCTGCACATCCTGCGCGCTGCGCAGGATCTCTCCCGCTCCGTTTCTCGCCACCGCATAACCGCGGCCGAGCACCTTGAGCGGGCTGAGCGCGTCGAGCTTTGCCATGAGTGCGGCGAAGCGCTGCTCACGCTGCGACATCTGCTTTTGTGCAAGGGCCAAAAGATTTTTCTGCGTATAATCGAGCATCAGGCGCTTATCGTCGATAAATGCCATGGGATCTCGCAGCACGCGGCTGCGCGCAAGCCTTGCGTACCGCTCGCGCAGCAGCTTCATGCGCTTGCGCTCGCTCTGCGCCATATGCGTCCGCAGTGTGTCGAGCCGGCGGCGGATCTCCCGCTGATCCGGCACGGCGAGTTCCGCCGCATTGGACGGCGTGGCGGCACGGACATCGGCAACATAGTCCGCGATCGTCACGTCAGGTTCGTGCCCGACGGCGGAGATGACCGGAATGCCCGACTCATAGATCGCACGCGCCACGCGCTCGTCGTTGAACGCCCAAAGGTCTTCGATCGATCCGCCGCCGCGGCCCGTGATGATAAGATCGGCGATCTGCCATTTATTCGCGTAGCGCAGCGCGCCCGCGATCTCCGGCGGCGCTTCCGCACCCTGCACGCGCACGGGCAGGAGCACGACCTCACTCATCGGCCAGCGCGCGTTCAGAATGCGCAGCATATCGTGCACCGCCGCGCCCGCGGACGAGGTGATGATAGCAATGCGCTTGGGGTACTTCGGCAGCGGCTTTTTGTGTGCAGGGTCGAACAGCCCCTCCGCGTCGAGCTTGGCCTTGAGCTGCTCGAAGGCAACATGCAGATCGCCCGCGCCCTCCGCGCTCAGCTCCGAGCAGTAGAGCTGATACGCGCCGTCGCGCGGGAACACGCCGATGCGGCCAAAGGCGATGACCTTCATGCCGTTTTCCGGCCGGAAGCGGAGCTTTGACGCCATGCCGCGGAACATCACGCACTTGAGCGCGCCGCCCTCATCCTTGAGCGTAAAGTAATGGTGCCCGGAAGGATAGAGCTTATAGTTCGAGATCTCGCCGCGCACAAAAATGGTCTGGAGCTGCGGCACGGCTTCAAGCAGCGCCTTGATGAAATTGTTGGCTTCCGATACGCTGAAGATCATCTGCTCCTGCGCCACGCCGTGCCCCCCTTTGCTTATAAACAAAATAAAAAACGGAAGAAAAGCAGAGCGCCGCGACTGGCGGTACTCTGCTTTTTGATTTACTCCGCGCCGATCTCGCCGCGCACAAAGCTGCCGAGGATGCCGTTGATGAATTTCACCGTTTCGGGCGTCTCATACCGCTTGGCGATCTCCACCGCCTCGTTGATGGCCACGCGCGTCGGAATGTCGCTGCGGTAGAGCGATTCGTACATCGCAACGCGCATGATCGCCGAGGCGACAAGCGGGATGCGCTCAAAGCTCCAGCCTCTGGCGTATTTGGCAATGTAACCGTCCAGCTCCGGCGCATGCGCGGCAACGCCCGTCACAATGGAGCGGATATACTCCGCCTGGCTTGCCCCCGGAGCCTTTTCATAGACTTCGTCCTCATCCCTGAGGGAATCGAAATAGTCCTTCGTCAGCCGCTCATCGAGCAGCTCCTCTGGCGTTTTGTCCGTAAAGCTCAGCTCATAGGCCAGGTGGACTGCGATCTCTCGTGCCGTATTGCGAATCATTCTCGTCCGTTCCTTTATCTTTCTCTTAGTTGAAGCTGATCCCGCCGACATGGACGTTGACCGCCTGCACACCGTAACCCGTCATACCGCTGACGGCTGCGGATACGCTCTGCTGCACCTTGCGCGCCGTTTCCGGGATGGCATAGCCGTAGCGGACCATCAGATAGATGTCGATCACGATCTCACCGCCGGAAAGCTCGGCGCGCACGCCGCGCAGCCCCTTTTTGCCGGTGAACTGCTCGGTGATCTGTTCGGTCATGTTCTGGCACATGGAGCCCACGCCCTCGATCTCTCCGATGGCGTCCGCCGCGATGGCGGCGACCACATCCTCAGCAATGCTGATGCTTCCGTTTTCCTCGCTGCGGGTCAGATACTCTCGATTCTCAGCCATTCAATATCCTCTCCTTGTTTGAATGCTTATATCGAAAAGTATTTTACCATCTTCTTCTGAAAATTACAACAGCTAATTTACTTCCATGATCTTGATGCAGTCCGCACTCAGACCCGTTTCCTGCTTGACGATATCCGTGATGCGGGCAACATCCTCGGTCTGAAGACCGTCCGTCCCTGTGGAAACGACCACGCTCACGCCGTCCTCAGACATAAAGACGACGCAGTCGGCGTAGCCCTTGGCTGTGATCATGCTCTCGATCTGTGCCTCGCTGAGCGTATAGGAGGCAAGGGTCTGGATGCTCTGCGCCGCCTCATTCACCGTCTCTGCGTCCACCTCTTCATTTTCGCTGGCCTCCTTGAGAAGCGAGAGCGCGCTGTCGCGCGCCTGCTGGCGCGTCAGGCGCGCCGAAGCAAAATAATCCGAGCCGTCAGCGCCGGCAGAGGCCTCTGCCGCCTCGCCGTCCGACGCGTCCACCTGCTGCGCCTGTCCGAGCACCTTTGTCGGCTTTTCGACCTTTTCGGCATACTTGCCGTTGAGAAAGATCGCTGCGCAGACAAAGACAAGGATCGTCGCGACCACCGCATTCCGTTTCCACAATTGTTTCATCCCTGATTCCTCCCTGTTTTTTCGATAATAAAAAATATGAATGCTCATGGCTTTCCCTGAACGACCGTGATCCTGTCAGACGAAAGGCCCGTCAGCGCGCTGACAGCCTGCGTAACGGCAAGACGGACGCCTGCGCTGCCGCCGCCCTCGCACACAACGAGCGCGCCGACATAATGCGGGTAGCAGCTCTGTGTGACCACGACCTCCGCCGTGCTGCCGCTGCCGAGCACCACGGTCTCGGTCTTTCTCGTCTGCTCGGCATTTTCCGTCCCGCTGCGCTTGCTGCCGGCTGACTCATCCTGAGCCAGCGCATACTCCCCGCTGCCATCCACCGTGAGCATGAGCGAGAGCCGGCCCACGCCGTCGAGCGAGGAGAGGATCTGCTCCATCTCCTCCTGCAGCGCAAGGCGGTCGAAGCGCTCTGACGGGAGCGGAGCCGCGGATGGCTCCTTCGCGCCGCCGCCTGACGGCAGAAGCAGCAGCAACACGCCGAGCGCTGCCATAAGAAGAACGTATCGGTACTTTTTGACCGCTTCGAGCGCGCTCAAGGCGCGCAGGCGTTTTCCGTCGTTTTGATCCATTCCTGTCTCTCCTCTGCGATCCCAAGCTCATGCGCAATGTATGCGCTGAGCGCTTCATTCTTTCCGCCGTACAGCCTGACGGACGCGGGCAGCGGCACGCCTTCCGTTTCCTCTGTCGTCACTTCCGCGCGGACGCTTATGCCCAACTCGTCTGCTTTGTCCTCAATATATGCGGCCGTCTGCTCCGCTATGCGGGAAGAAAGGGCGGCATTCTGCTGCGCGGAAAGCGTTATCTCCAGTTCCGCGGCCGCCGCGCGCCACGCAGGAACGTCGATGCTGAGCGCGGAAAGCTCTATCTCCAGCAGCGGCCGGAGCAGCGCGATCAGCAGCACCACGCCGCCGGTAAAGCGCACGACGCGGCGCATGGTCCCATCGCCAGCCAACAGCTCGGCGGCGCTCACCAGCACCGCAGAGGCGACTACGCTCAAAAGCCATGTGCGAAGAAAGGTCATACTGTCACCACCATCAGCAGCGCAACCAGCAGCGCCGCAAGCAGAATGAACGCGCCGCCCGCTGTCATCGCCAGCACAAGGGAAAACGCAGAGGAAAGCTGCTCTAAAAAGCCGCTGAGCGTCTCCGTTCCCACAAGCAGGCAGAAAAAAGCCGCCGTCCGGTAAAGAAGATACTGCACGGCAAGGTGCACAAGCGGCGCAAGGCAGATTGCCAGCACCCCCAGCACACCCAGGATCCCGAGCGTACCGCGCAGTGCATCCGCGCCGGCAAGGATCGTCTCCGCCGCATCGGACAAAATGCCGCCGACGATGGGCACCGCGCCGGAGATCACCGTCTTCCCCGCACGCACGGCCATACGGTCCGCCGTACCGGCAAGCAGGTTTGAAAGCGACAGGAATGCCGTAAAGACGATCAGCAGTCCGCTCAGCGCCCAGGAAAGGATCTTTTTGATGCCGCCTGCCAGTTGTGTGAGCCTGCTTCCCGTCAGCAGCGCTCCCGCAGCAGAAACGCCGATCATGCAATAAAGCACGGGTACAAACAGGCCGCGCATCAGCGAGAGGAACGCATCGCTCATCACCAGCACAGCCACCTGCCAAACACTCGCCGCCCCCACAAAGCCGCTGCCTGCCATCGCGGCGGAAAGCGTTGGCAGCAGGAGCTTCGCCATCACGGCAAGCTCGTCCACCGTTGAAACGCCAAGGCCGATGAGCGAGCGCAGATCGCCCGCAGCGAGCGCCGCCGCCCCCAGCACGCCCACATAGCCCGTATAATGCGCGGACGGTCCTCCCGCTCCGGCCGCCGTGCCCTCTACAAGTCCGCACAGCAGCGCCAGCAGCATCAGCGACACCGCGCCGCGCAGGGAATCTGCCAGCGCATCGTGCAATGCGCACGCCAGCCCATCCCACAGATAGGCCGCGCCGCGGGAAAGGAGCCCGTTCCCCTCCCGTGCGCTGTCGAGCAGCTCCTGCGGCACAGCGCCGCTAAGCGCTTCCGGCAGCTCGACCGCACAGGCAGAAACGCAGAGCACGGAAAGCGCGGGCAGCAGCCAAAACAGCCGTTTCATAAAAAGCCCTCCACCAGTTCAAGCAGCGCATCCAGCAGCGGCAGCGCGCAGACGAGCGCGCAGAGCACGCCTGCTGTTTCCAGCAGAGCGGCAAGGGCGCTCTGCCCAGCATCGGCGCAGAGCGCGCAGGAAAAGCGCGCAACAAGCGCAACGGCCAGCACCTTCAGCAGCGGTGCAAACAGCGCAGCGGACAGCCCTGTCAGCGCCAGCGTACGCAGGCAGAAATCCGTAAGATCGGAAAACGCGGGCAGCAGCAGCGCACAGCCGACAACGACCGACGCGAGCAGCAGCACGAGAGCAAGCGCCTCGTCACTGCGGCGCAGCAGCAGCGTCACCCCGGCCGTGCAGAGACAAAGCGCCGCGAGTTTTATGAGCAGATCCATCACTAAAACCCAAACAGGCTCTTGATGAGATCGAACAGCGAACTGATCTCCCGCACCAGCAGCATCATCGTGGTGATCAGCCCGGCAAGGCTCACGAGCATCGCCTGATCCGGCCGGTCCGAGCGCACGAGCAGCTGGTTGAGCACCGCCACGACGATGCCCACCGCCGCGATCTTAAATACGAGGTCAATATCCATACGGTTCTTCCTTATGTAACGTATTTTTTCTTTCAGGCAAGTCACAGCAGCGCAATGACAAGCAGCGCTCCGCCGCCAAGACAGAGAGCCGTCGTTATGCGTTCCCGCTGCGGCACTGCTTCGGCAAGGCTGCGTTCCATGGCGGAAAGCGTTTGCGCGGCCTGCCGGAGCGCCGCGCAGACGCACGCTTCCTCTCCGTCAAGAGCAAGGCCGAGCGCCGCGACCGTCTCCCGCTCCCGCTCCTCGAGCGGTAGTCTGAGCGCGGCGGCTCTCCACGCCTCCGCCAGTGATCCTTCACCGGAAAGGCCGTCCGTCACAGCGCGGAAGAACGTCTCCGCCTCTTTCGCGCAGGAGAGCGAGCGCAGCAGCGCAGGCAGCGGCGCAAGCGTCAGGCGGATCGCCTGCGCCAGCGCAGCAAACGCCGCGGCGAGAGCGCGCAGCGTCCGCTGCCGGTCTTTCACACGCAGAAGTATGCTCCGGCGCAGAAGGAACGCCGCGCCAAGCAGCAGCGCCGCCCCCGTCAGGCGCGGCACGGCAGTTCCTCTACCGCGTAGCGCCGCTCACCCCCATCGCTGCGGATCACGATGCAGCGGCGGAAAACGCCCGCCGCCAGCAGCTCCCGCCAGAGCGGCTTGCGTGCCAGCTCGTCCGCATCCTGCGCGTGGATGCTTGCCAGCAGTCCCACGCCGCAGTTGGCGGCAAGGCACATTGCACGCAGGTCCCCCTGCGCCGTGATCTCGTCGGCTGCGATGACCTGCGGGTTCATCCCGCGCAGCAGCATCGGGATCGCCGTCTCCTTTGGGCAGAGCGAGAGCACATCCGTGTGATTGCCCAGCTCCATCTGCGCCTTTCCCTGCCAGCAAACGGCCAGTTCACACCGCTCGTCGATCACGGCGACGCGCAGCGCGCGGTGCTCGCTGTCCCCAAGCGACAATACGCGGATCAAATCGCGCAGCAGCGTCGTCTTTCCGCCGCCGGGCGGCGAAAGAATAAGAGTGCTCAAAAAGCGGCCGCTCTCATCAAAAAGCTGCGGCGCAATATCGCTGCCAAGGCCGATCTGCTCGCACACGATGCGCAGCGCCAGCGAGGAAATATCCTTCAGGTTGTTCACCTCGCCGTTCCGCACGACCGCGCTGCCGCACACCCCCAGCCGAAAGCCGCCCCGCAGCGGCAAAAATCCCTGCCGCAGCGTTTCGATGCAGGCGTAGCGGGAGTATTCCGTCACTGCGCCGAGCATCTGCTCCAGATCCTCCGCCGTCACGAGCGCCGGCCGTCCCTCCGGCGCGGCATTCAGCTCTCCCTCCGGCGTGAGCACCGTCATCGGGCGCATCACGCGCAGGCGAAATTCTTCCGTGCGCTCCTTCTGCTTGTCCGGCAGCGCAAGCGCAAGGCGCTTGAGGTGGTGCGGCAGAAACGCGCTGGCCTGTTCATAGCGATAGATCCGGCTGAGCCCTTCCATCGGACATGCACTTCCCTTCTTCGGTGATGCTACACTCTATGCGCAGGCAGACGGGCTCATGCAAAAGAAAAAACGGGGAGTTTCCCCGTTTTTTCTCAATTGCCGCAGCCGCAGCCGCATGCGCCGTTCGGCAGCGTGTTCGGCGGGAAGAAATCGTCCAGCGGGAACTCTACCGCATCGAAGACCTTGCACGGATCCTCACTGCCGCAGTCGCCGATCCCGGCAAGCGTGCATTCATTCGAGGGGATGCAATAGTCGTACACGGGGATGAGCAGCTGCGTGTCGCGCTCCAAACGGACGGTGGAAAACTGCCCCAGCGAAATGCACACACGGCGGATAGCGGACTCGTCGAAGATGATCGGCTCGTCAAACGCCTCCAGAATGCCGGACGGAACGCCCGTGAGCGTGCCGCGGTCGCAGCCGCAGCGGCAGTTACAGTTATCGGCGAAGTGCGCGCACAGCAGGATCGGATCGGTGACCGATACCACCGCCGTGGGAAGGTTCGCCGTCAGGTCAAGCGGAACGTCCACCATGTTCTCTGCCGGTTCGGAGGAATAGATCTTTGCGCCGCTCTCGCTGCCGAACAGCACCACTCGCTTGTCAAAGGTCGCAAGGCCCTCGATCTCGGTATAGCGGGCGCTGCCGTTCATCGCCTGCAGGATAACGCGGTAGAAAAAGCGCATATCGACCGTATAGTAGCCGCGGTTGAAATTCACCGGCTCCACATCTACGAATGTGTAGAGCAGCTCGGCGCTGCCGCCGCGGATGCTCTGAGCGGTGCTCAGCACGCTCTGGGCGCTTGCCGTCGGGTAAAATCGCAGATCTTCGATGCAGTCTTTATCCCTGCACGATGAATAGATCTTTTTCGTATGGATACAGACCGCCTCGCGCACGCCGTTCGCGCCGCTCACGGGGCCTGCCACAACTTTCTCAGCCATATAACCAGATCCCTCCTGATCTAAGTACTGTGAAAGACCGGCATCCGTGCCGGTTTCTTTCACCCCAGTCTATGCAGTCGCTTCAAATGGGTGCGCCGCACGGCGCAGGGGCGAAAAAATCCTATACAAATCCCGCCGGATGCGTTATAATACGGCGGAACAACAAATGCAGGGAGGTGCGCTATGGGGCGCGTCGGTTTTATTCAGGATAAGCTTGAGATCAAATTCCTTATACTATATGTCGCCTCCCGTCTCATCGAGCCGGTCCCGTTCGAGGCCATGCAGGAGCTGACGATGTGCGACGACGGCATCGACTTTTTTGATTTTTCCGAATGCCTGAGCAACTTAGTCGAGTCGCAGCACCTGACGCTCTCGGACGACGGGCTCTACGCCATCACGGAAAAGGGCCTGCACAACGGCGCGATCTGCGAGTCGAGCCTTCCCTACTCCGTGCGTCTGCGCGCCGACAAAAATATCACGATCTTCAACCAGAAGCTCAAGCGCCGCGCGCAGATCAAATCGGATATCCATCCCCGCAGGAACGGGACCTACACCGTCACCCTCGCGTTCAACGATGATGATGACCAGCCGCTGCTCAAGATGGAACTCATGGTGCCCAAGGAGGTCATGGCCAGAGATCTTGCCGAGCGATTCCAGAAAAATCCCGAGCAGCTCTACACCGGCGTTTTGAATACGCTCTTCTCTGAACCGGACGAAGGGAAATGACGCACATATCAGGACCTGTTGACAAAGTGGCGCGCAAATCCTTTCTGTGGTATAAATAGTTATAGGAGGGATGCAGCATGATGGGACG
>CAKTRT010000003.1 GCA_934597535.1 uncultured Oscillospiraceae bacterium
GCTGCTCTTTCGGGGCGGTGTGCCGCGCTTTAGCTCGTTTCCAACGGTGGTTGGTGAACATCCGATTGCTCTGGCAAGGGCTGGCTGTGGGGAATGTGCCGCGCCGCTGTCACAACTGCGGAAAATATTTTCTCCTGACCGCAGACTACAACACCTGCTACTGCAACAATATTGCTCCAGGTGAGACAGAACGCACCTGCAGGAAAGTAGGTGCTCACCGGAAGGAGGCCCAGGGCAAAGCTAATCGAACTCCAGCCCAGGTGGAATATGACCGCACCTATAACCGTTTGAAGCAGAGAAAGAACCGTAGGAAGATTAGTGCGGACGAGTGGAACTCTTCTGTAGCCAGAGCACAGGACCTGCTAAGGCGCTCTGAAAGCGGGGGAGTTAAGTGATGAGGAATTAAAAAAACAGTTAGAAACTCTGTAACAAAATACAGGCCGGCAGGAACTAACCTGCCGGCCATATTGATTGTGTCCGAAAAGTATTTCTTTGTTATACACTGTATCAAAAAGTACCTGCTATACCATGCTGAGAGATAAAGTACCATAATATCCTTTATGTCTCTGACTGACTTTCCTGTCAAATAAATAACAATAAATGCCGTTTACACACCACACACTTATCGAGGCGGTGAATTGGCTCTATCCGATACTTTGTTTAGAAAGAGTTAATTATACTTCTTACAGAACCACATTTCTGTTGCTAAGGGAAATGGGGGGTTCTAAGCTTAAGAGTATTATGACATTGATTGCTTGTCCACCCGCCCAGCTTTCTTGTCAGCGAAGAAAATGTTCTGGGTGCAACACCGCTCAGGAGGAAAAGAATACTGCCATCAATATAATATCTCCATTTGAGAAATAAGTTCTATTCTCCTGGCATGTCGCCCTCCCTCAAAGTCCGTGGTTAGAAAGGTCTCCACGATATGTTCAGCCAAGTTTATACCAATCATTCCGGCACCCAAGGCCAACATATTGGCATTGTTATGGCGGCGGGTCATCTCTGCGGAAAGCGGCTCCGAGCAAAGAGCGCAGCGGATGCCCTTTACCTTGTTGGCCGCAATGGAAATGCCGATGCCAGTGGTGCAGATGACAATACCAAAGTCACAGCTTCCCGAGGCCACCGCCTGGGCTGCCGCCTTGCCATATACCGGGTAGTCGCAGTTCTCCAGATTGTCGCAGCCGCAGTCCAGCACAGGATAGCCCTTGCTCTGCAAAAAGGCCTTGATGTGTTCCTTCAGTAAAAAGCCGCCGTGGTCCGATCCCAGTGCAATCATGAATTCATCTCCTCCGTTATTCTGTCAGAAGCTGAAGCGTTGTTGCGCAGTCGGAAAAACTCCAGCACCTCACCATCCGGGCCGTAAACAAAGGCATTGTGGATCTTCAGTTCCTATGGCAGGGCCGGGAGATCCACATCCTGAGGGGGAATTTTGCTTGTAGCACCATACTGTATTGCACGATAAAAGGCGTTGTCCACATCCGATACAGAAAAAGCCAGGTGGAACATGGCTCCTGCAGTTTTATCCCACGTATGATCACCAGGGGCACCGCCATGAAAAATTTCAAGAATGGTTCCGTTTCCTGTGTCCAGCATAGCGATGGATTCTGCCCCCTCCTGCCAGCGGGCAATGACCTGAAAGCCAAGGGCTTGAGTATAAAAGCGGATCGATCGTTCCAAATCTGAGGCCCGTAGAGCAATGTGGTGAATTCCGCAGCCGGGTAAAATATGATTTTCCAGCATTGTTTACTCTCCTTATGCGGGGCAGTCCATGTCATAGTCAATGACAATGCGGTGGTCGATGACCTGGCGCACAAAGTCCCGCACTGCAATGTGGCGAGGATCGTTGGTGTAATCCTCCAGTGCCTGCTTGCTCTCAAAGACCTGGTTGAGGGCCATCTCATAAAAGCGTGCCTCATTGTTGTAGTTAAGACCCAGCTCGACGCTGTGCACGCCGGGGATCTCTTTGCTGATGCGGCGGAAATGCTCTGCCATGATATGGGCGTTGGTGAGGCCATCCTGCTCCAAGGCATGGGGCTTCATGGAAAAGAATACAAGGTGACGGATCATAACAATTCCTCCTAAATATAAACATGGGTCGTCCTATGTTTAATGAAAAAAATAAAAAGCACAACTATATATAATCCTTACTACTTTTTCGGAAACTTGTCAACACTTTAGGGGTGTTTTTCTAGAAAAACAAATGCTTTGTGATTTTAAATAAATTTAATGCTGTAAAAATAGGCAGGCTAACAAAATTAAACAGATCGCCTTGACAGCAGGAAATAAAGTGCTATACTCCGAAATGTAGGATGTTTGATGTTTTGGAGGGAGCAGATTGAGTTCAACAGTAGCCACGGTGCAGCGGATGCAGCCGGCCAATAACGGTACAGTAGTAGACAACGTACTACATCAGATTCGAAACGCGATTTCCTCTGGGCGTTTTCGCAGCGGTGACCGCTTGCCCAGCGAATTTGAGTTGATGGAGGAACTGAATGTCAGCCGTAATTCTCTGCGTGAGGCCATGAAGATTCTCTCGGCCATCGGAATTGTGGAGATTCGCCGGGGCGACGGTACCTATATCTGCAATGAGGTAAAGCCAAGTTTTATTGACAGTGTGGCGTACAGCGTACTGCTGGAGAGTAGCAGCGCGGAAGAACTCATTGAGTTTCGTCAGACGCTGGATGAAGATGTGTTGCACCTGGCGGTTAAAAAAGCCAGCCAGGAAGACGTTCACCGCCTTCAGGAGTACATTAACCAGATGCGAGCGAAGTTTACCAACGGTGAGATTGGTGCTGCGGCCAGGCTGGACTATGAGTTCCACCAATATCTGGCCCAGTGTACCCGTAACCGCTTTTTGGAGCGGATGGTTCTGGGCGTATACGATTTGTTTGAACGATCCATCGAGAAGAACATCCGGACGGAAGAGCTGTTTGCTCTGGCTGATTTGCACCACCAGGAGATGGTGGACTGTATTGTACAGAGAGATGAAAGCAAGGTAGAAGAAGTCATTGCACGCAGCTTGTCCTCTTGGAGAAAGGACATCAAGTCCAAAATCAGTGACTAAAGAAATAAGCTCCTTAGTAGTAAAGGAATGTAAGGAGCTTATTTTAAAAATCAAAGAAGTAGGATGTCCTATAAATTTTGAATTTCAGTGCAAAGAGCATTGAGATATAAAATTGAACTGTTTAGGAGAAAAAAAGATGAAAATGAAGAAGTTGTTATCCTTGGCGCTTGCCACAGCCATGGCGCTGTCTCTGGTTGCCTGCGGAGGAAATGGCGGCAGTTCCGCCGGTCCTGCCGGCGCCGCCTCTTCCGATGATGAAGCCGGCAGCGGAAGTGAGCTGGAGTACCCTGTGCGTTCTATCAACAACATTATCCCCTTCGGTGCTGGCGGCGGCACGGATGTGTGGAACCGTGCTCTAATGGACTCCATGGGCTCCATCATGGGCCAGACCGTGGTCTCTTCTAACATGACCGGCGGTTCTGCCGGTTCCATCGGTGTACAGTACGTGTGGGATGCCGCCCACGATGGCTACACCCTGTGCGGCACCTCTGAGACCCCTCTCACCATCCCTGTTATGACCAACTCCGAGCTGACCAGCAAGGACTGGAAGTTCTTCATTGCCGCCGGTTCTCCCGGCGTGCTGTGCATCAACAAGAACGCTGGCATGAGCACCCTGGAAGAAGTGGTTGCTGCCGCTCAGGGCGACGAGAGTGTCTCCATTGCCGGTACCACCGGCGGCCTGTGGTTCGCTCTGGCCAAGCTGTTTGATTCCTATGGCAACGTCCCCTTCAAGTGGGTAGCCTATGATGGTTCCGCTACCGCTATCAAGGGCTGTGTCTCCAACGAGGCTGACTTGGTCGTGGCTTCTGCCGGCGAGGTCGTGGAGTATGTCCGCTCCGGCGATCTGATTCCCCTGTGCGTTATGAATACTGAGGAATGGGAGTTCCCCGATTACGGCAGCATTCCTGCTGTGACTTCCGTGGTGCCCGAGCTGGAGGCCTATCTGCCCCTGAGCCAGTTCCTGGGCTTCATGGTACCTGCCGACACCGACGCTGCTGTGGTGGAGTATCTGGAAGGCGTGTTCCACGAGGCTATGAAGAGCGACAAAATCCAGCAGTTTGCTGAGGAGCAGGTTTGTGAGATCTACGACCTGACCGGCGATGAGGCCTCTGAATTTGCCGCGCAGATGGAGAGCAAGCTGTGCTGGGTTCTGTACGACATGGGTCAGACCACTTACAGCCCCGAGGACTTTGGCATTCCCCAGCCCGGTGTGTAACGATTGATCAGCCGACGGGAAGCGCTCCAGTTGGGGCGCTTCCCACCAGTAAAGGAGATTTGAAATGAAAAAATCAACCTTACGGCGGGCAGATTTGGTATTCAGCGTCTTCCTGATGGTCATCTCCATTGCAGCCATGATCGAAAGTGTTAAGCTGCTGTTTAACCCCTTCGGACGTGACTTCGAGGATATACGAGGCGATGACATCAAAGCAAGTCTTGAAACCTGGTATCAGTCTGTTGGCCTGGTGCCCTTTATCATTGCTACATTTGTTTTTATTTGTGCCTTGTGCCTGTTCCACTTCGCCCGGAGAGAGGGCGCCCGGTTTGATTTTATCAAACTGGATAATGTCCGCGCGCTGTTAAAAAACGAAGAATTTCGGGTTGCCGTGATCGTGACGGTCATCCTGTCTGCATACATCTTTGCCTTTATGCCTTTGTGCCGGGAGTACCTGGACATCTTCCCCCGCTTCCAGGCATTTCCCTTTATGATCGCCACATTCCTCATGCTGTTTTGCATGATGGTGGTGTTTGGTGAGAAAAAGCTGGTTCCCATCGTCAAGTATTTTGTGGCATCCGCTCTGGCTGCCGGTGCCATTGCTTATGGCTTCGGTATGCTGGCCCTGATTCCTCTGCCCTAAGAAAGGAGGAGACAGATGAACGGTTTAGTTATGCTGGCACAGCAGTTTGTGGAGCTGATGGACCCCATGGTGCTCCTCATCCTGCTGATGTCCACCCTTTTGGGCGTTATTATCGGCGCTTTGCCTGGTCTGTCGGCCACCATGGGCATTGCCCTGCTTACCGGCTTGACCTATAAGTTCCCCCTGGATTACACCTTTGCTATTCTGCTGGGCGTGTATGTGGGCGCCATCTACGGCGGTTCCATGTCGGCCATCCTGCTGAACATCCCCGGCACTGCTTCCGCCGCGGCTACCGCCCTGGAAGGACACCCCCTGGCCCTGCAAGGCAAGGCAGAGACTGCAATTAAGGTGACCCGCCTGGCCTCCATCATTGGTACCTTCATCGGCATTTTGGCCCTGGCCCTCATCGCGCCCCCTTTGACCAGCATCGCCCTGAAGTTTACCAGCCCCGAGTACTTTATGCTCGCCCTGTTCGGCGTGCTGATCTGCGGTTCCATCGTCACCAGCGACATCCCCCTGAAGGGCTGGATCGGCGGCCTGATCGGCCTGCTGATTGCTCAGATCGGTATGGATACCCTCCAGGGTGCCTCCCGGTTTGACTTTGGCAACAATGCCCTTATGGGCGGTATCGAGATGGTGCCCGCCATGATCGGCTTCTATGCCATCCCCGAGGTCATCAAGGCCTTTGCCAAGCATGACGACGAAGATATGACGGTCACCGAGCTGAAGGATAAGAACAAGGAAAAGATCTCCGTCATGCGCCTGGTCTACAGCAGGCTCCGCCTGGTTATCCAGTCCGCTCTCATCGGCCTTGGCATCGGCGCTCTGCCTGGTGTAGGCGAGGATGTAGCTGCCTGGGTGGCCTACGGTGCCGCCAAAAAGACCAGTAAGGAGCCTGAAAAGTTTGGCACCGGCTCCTACGAGGGCGCCATTGCTCCCGAGGTAGGCAACAACGCGGCCATCGGCGGCGCTATGATTCCCATGCTGACCCTGGCCGTCCCCGGATCTCCGCCGGCCGCCGTGCTGCTGGGCGCCCTTATGATCCACAACATTCGTCCCGGCCCCATGATTATGAGGGACAATCCTACCTTTATCTACTACGTCGCAGCTCTGCTGTTCCTTGGCGTGGTGGCTCTGTGGATTGCCGGTATGATCCTGGCCAAGCCTATGACCAAGATCCTGAAGGTCCCCAAGATCTACCTCATGCCCATCGTAGCCGCCTTGTCCATCGTAGGTGCCTACGCCATTAACAACCGGGCCTTTGACATTGTGGTCTGCCTGGTATTCGGCGTTCTGGGTTACATTCTGGACAAGATGAAATACTCTCCCGCCCCCATCGTGCTGGGTATCATCCTGGGCAATATGATCGACGAAAACTTCCGCCGCGCCCTGGTGGTAAGCGACGGCAGCCTGTCCATCTTCGTGACCCGTCCCATTTCCCTGCTGTTCCTGGCCATTATCGTATTGGTTATTGTGCGCATGATCGTTAAGAAAAAGCCTGCTGCCCAGGATACTGCTGAGCCTGTGGCCGCCGCTTCCAACGAGGAGGAATAAAATATGGGTAAGCTTCTTTACACCATTAATACCGTCAACAATTTCATGGATATCATCTTCAATCCCTTCGGCAAACCTTTTGCAGAGGCTAACCCTGACATTGAAGTGTACAACATCATGGACGACAGCCTGCTGGTGGATACCCGAAAATATAACGGCATGACTCCCACCATTGCCTCCCGGATGCTCAACTACGCCAAGGCCGCCGAGGCCTCCGGCGCGGACGGCGTGATCTGCACCTGCACCTCGGTAAACCACGCCACCAAGATGATCCGTCCTCTGCTGAACATTCCCATGATCAACATTGAGGAACCTGTGGCCGAGATGGCCGCCAAGAGCGGCAAGCGCATTGGTGTCATGGGTACCATTCCCACCAGCCCCGGCGCTATCTCCTGGGAAATTGAGGAGAAGGCTGCCGAGATGGGCAAGGAGATTGAGATTGTTCCCGTGGTAGTGGACGGCGCTTTCGATGTGCTGTGCGCCGGTGACCGGGATAAGCACGACGAGATGGTGTGCGAGGCCCTGTATAAGCTGTCCAAGGAAGTGGACTGCATTGCCTTTGCTCAGATTTCCATGAGCCTGCTCAAGCATGAGCCTGTGGATGTGCCCCTGTTCAAAATTGGCGCATCCGGCTTTGATAAGATTAAGGAACTGATGAACTGCAAGTGAGGAGGAATCACAAATGGCAGATCAGGAGACAGTCCTTCGCCTGGAGGCCCAGGCCAAGGAAGTACGCAAAGAAATTCTGACCATGATCCACGCTGCTCAGTCCGGCCATCCCGGCGGCTCCCTGTCGGCGACGGATATGATGACTGCCCTCTATTTTGATGAGCTGAACATCGACCCCCAGAACCCCAAGTGGGAGGACCGTGACCGCTTCGTCCTTTCTAAGGGCCATGTGTGCCCGGTGCTGTACACTTGCCTGGCCCTGAAGGGCTACTTCCCCAAGGAGGTGTTGGCCACCCTGCGCAAGGAGGGGTCCATTCTCCAGGGCCACCCTGACATGAAGCGCTGCCCCGGCGTGGATATTTCCACCGGTTCCCTGGGTCAAGGCTTGAGCGTGGCGGTTGGTATGGCGCTGGCCGGCAAGCGGGACGGAAAGAACTACCGTGTATTCAGCATGGTGGGCGACGGCGAGAGCGACGAGGGCCAGATCTGGGAGGCCGTGGAGACCGCCGCCAAGTACGATCTGGATAATTTGGTTATCTTCCTGGACCGCAACCGTCTGCAGAACGACGGCACCTGCGCCGAGGTCATGCCTAACGGCGACCTGGTGGCCAAGTTCACCGCCTTCGGCTGCCAGACCTGGGAAATTGACGGTCACAATATGAATGAGATCCTCGATGCCCTGGAGGCTGTTCGGGCTGACCAGTCCGGCAAGCCCAAGTGCATCGTAGCTCACACTGTCAAGGGTAAGGGCGTCTCCTTCATGGAGAACGTGGTCCAGTGGCACGGTATGGCCCCCAACGACGAACAGTATGCACAGGCCATGAAGGATATTGAGGAGGGATTTTAAATGGTGCAGGTAAAGAATACCAGCCATCCCACCCGGGACGCCTACGGAGAGGAGATCCTGGCTCTGGGCAAGGAGAATAAGGACATTTATGTGGTGGACTGCGACATCGGCAAGTCCTGTAAGACCATTCCCTTCGCCAAGGAACTGCCTGAGCAGCAGGTAAACGTGGGTATTGCTGAGCAGAATGCCACCGGCGTAGCCGCCGGTCTGGCCACCTGTGGCAAGATCCCCTTTGTGACTACTTATGCCGTGTTCGGTAGCATGCGTATGGTGGAGCAGATCCGCCAGGAAGTATGCTACCCCAAGCTGAATGTGAAAATTGCCTGCTCCCACGGCGGCTTTACCCCCGCCAACGACGGCGCAAGCCACCAGGGCATTGAGGATATGGGCATTCTGCGCACCATCCCCAATATGACCGTCATCATGGGCTGCGACTACGCCTCCACCAAGAAGCTGGTGCGGGCAGCCGCGGAGCATTACGGTCCTGTCTACCTCCGCTTTACCCGTGACGCAGTGCCCGATATCTACGATGAGGATGAGGAGTTTGTCATCGGCAAGGCCAAGGAGATCCGCAGCGGCAAGGACGTGGCCATCATTGCCAACGGTGAGATTATGTCCCTTGCTTTGGCTGCCTGCGACAAACTGGCCGAGGAGGGCATCCGGGCCACTGTGCTGGACATGCACACCATCAAGCCCCTGGACACCGAAGCTGTGACCAAGGTGCTGAAGGAGTGCAAGGGTGTGGTCACCGTGGAGGATCACAACATTATTAACGGTCTGGGCAGCGCTGTGTGCGAGGTGGCCGCCGAGCTGGGCTGCGGTAAGGTTAAGCGAATCGGTATCCCCGACTGCTTCGGTGAGTCCGCACCCTATCAGCGCCTGCTGGCCAAGAATGGCATCACGGTTGAGGCTATTGTTGACGCCTGTAAGGCAATGCTGTAAAGCTTGATACAGAGTTACAAAACGGCAAATAGGCCCCAGCTTATTTGCCATTTTGCATTGACAGGACAAGGAGTGAAAGTATGAAAATTGTTGTTCTGGATGGATATACCGAAAATCCCGGCGATTTGAGCTGGGATGAATTAGGCAAACTGGGAGAGCTGACGGTATACGACCGCACCAGCTATGTGGAAGACCCCATTATTGTCCAGCGTATTGGCGATGCCGAGGTGGTTATCACCAACAAGACTCCCATTTCCAAAGAGACCATGGATAAGTGCCCCAACCTGAAGCTCATCGCTTTCCTGGCTACGGGATACAATGTGGCCGACTATAACTACGCTAAGGAAAAGGGGATATTGGTGTGCAACGTGCCCACTTACGGAACCGCCTGTGTGGGACAGTATGCCATTGCGCTGCTGCTGGAGATATGCCACCACATTGGTCACCACGACCAGACTGTCCATGAGGGCAAGTGGCAGAACCATATTGACTGGTGCTACTGGGATTACCCCCTCATTGAGCTGGACGGCAAGACCGCCGGTATCATCGGCTTTGGCCGCATCGGCCAGACAACCGGCCGTATTGCCAAAGCCCTGGGGATGAAGGTGCTGGCCTACGATCTCTACCCCAATGATTCCGGCAAGACCATCGGAGAGTATGTGGATCTGGACACCCTGCTGGCCCAGTCCGATGTTGTCTTCCTTCACTGCAACCTGACCCCTGAGAATGAAAAGATCATCAACAAGGCCAATATTGCTAAGATGAAGGACGGGGCCATTCTCATCAATAACTCCCGCGGTCAGCTGATCGATGAGCAGGATGTTACCGAGGCGCTGAAGTCAGGTAAACTGGCCGCCGTCGGTCTGGATGTGGTGTACACCGAGCCCATCCGGGAGGACAACCCCCTGCTCTCCGCCCCCAACTGCATCATTACGCCCCACATGTCCTGGGGGGCCAAGGAGGCCCGCCAGCGCATTATGGACA
Source organism: uncultured Oscillospiraceae bacterium (assembly GCA_934597535.1). GTDB lineage: Bacteria > Bacillota > Clostridia > Oscillospirales > Oscillospiraceae > Hominicoprocola. The sequence continues at coordinate 9,917 of CAKTRT010000003.1, forward strand.
TCACCGTGGACAATGTGAAGGCGTATTTGGATGGTAACCCCATCAATGTGGTAAACAAGTAAGAGTATGAAAAAGTGTATTGTCATTTCTGACTCCTTCAAGGGTACCATCTCCAGCCTGGAAATCTGCCGGATTGCCCGGGAGTCCATTCCCAAATTCTTTCCCCAATGCCAGGTTCTTACGGTCCCGGTAGCAGACGGGGGAGAGGGAACGGTGGATTGCTTTGTGGAGGCCATTGGAGCCCAGCGTGTAAAAGCTGTGGTGACCGGCCCCTATGGGGAGCCGATCCAGGCCAGCTACGGCCGGAAGGACGGGTGCGCCATTATCGAGATGGCCGCTGCGGCGGGCCTGCCCATGGTGGGCGAGCGGAGAGATCCCGCCCGGACCACTACATACGGCGTGGGGCAGCTCATTGCCCATGCGGTGGAGCATGGCTGCCGGGAAATCCTCCTGGGCCTTGGAGGCAGCGCCACCAACGACGGCGGCTGCGGCTGCGCCGCCGCCTTGGGCGTCAAGTTCTATGACCGCCAGGGAGCGGAGTTCGTCCCCACTGGACTGACCCTGGATCATATCCACAAGATCGACGTTTCCCGGGCCCGGGAGCGTTTGGAGGGGGTCACCATCACGGTGATGTGTGACGTGGACAATCCCCTTTACGGTCCAAGGGGAGCGGCTTATATCTTTGCCCCCCAGAAGGGCGCGGATCAGGACATGGTGGCGCAGCTGGACGAGGGGCTGCGGAAGCTGGATAAGGCCATTCAGATGAGCCTGAACTGCTCGGTGGCTGACCTGCCCGGTGCAGGCGCAGCCGGCGGTATGGGCGGGGGCTGTGTGGCCTTTCTGGGCGCAAGGTTAAAATCCGGTATTGAAAGCGTGCTGGATACCATTGGATTTGACGCCATGCTGGAAGGGACAGATCTGGTCATCACCGGTGAGGGCCGGATTGACAGCCAGAGCGTCCACGGCAAGGTCATCTCAGGTATTGCAGGACGGATCAAGCCACGGAACATCCCACTTCTGGCCCTGGTGGGCGGAATTGCCGAGGATGCGGCCGCCGGATATGATCTGGGTGTTACTGCTATGTTCAGCATTGACCGCTCGGCCCAGGACTTTTGGGAGTACGCGCCAAAGAGCGCCGTCTATTACCAGAGAACGCTGGAAGATATTTTACGGTTAATTAGAGCGGTTATATAGCTGCTGAATGGATACATTGCTGATTCTCTTTATTCCTTCTTCCTATGGTGAGAAGCCAACTTTGGCGATCACCGGAAACTCCCTCTGTAGGAATCCTACAGAGGGAGTTTCTTTCGCTTTTTTGTTATATAGATACGTTAAAAAATAACTACTCTTCTTTGTTAACACTGTATCAAAAGTAACGGGGACGGGAAAGTACAACAATATCGGTATTTGCCGGAGATCTCTGCCGGCTTTACCGCTGTACCGCTCTGAATCTTATAAATGCCTTTTTCCTGTGAAATGACTCTCGCCCGCAGCTCGTTCATGTCTTCGCCTCCGCATCGGAAAAGGATCTGCTGTAAACCGGCAGGATCCGTTTCCAGAACACAAGTCCGTTTACGATCAGAAGTGCTCCGAATCCGATCCTTGCCGCCCATTCGGGCAGCAGAAGCGCGATCCCGTTCATATCTCCGCCGCCGAACAGGCCGCACAGGATACTCAGGTAAAGCGGATCGAGCAGGAGCAGCGCGATCGTCATATAATACAGGATCGCGCGAAACAGTTTGCTTTTAGCAGTTCCGATTTTCTCTGCAAGCGCAGTCAGCAGATACGCCATGCAAAAAGTTGCCGCTGCGCCGGCAAGGCAGAAGATGCCGAGCTGCGTGTCCGTCATGCGTTCGCGAAAAACGTCAACCTGCACACCAAGCCCCATGAATTTTACCTGCCGGAACACTCCGGTAAAAAGTGCATACAGCAGGTGTGCCCCTTCATGAACGAGATAATAGGCGATCACAGCCGCCAGAATACCGATGTATTGCCGCGCTCTCTTTGACATTATTTTTCTCCTTTTGTTCATAGGGTTCAATAAATCGAAAGTTTACAATTTCTTGATGGGGTGCCGGATCACCGCTTTCCATTTTTCCGGAGCGTCCTTCCTTGCGTCAGACAGATAGATTTCGTGGTGGAATCTTTCCGTATTCATATCATTCCCCTATCCGTTCTGCTCCAAGTACGCATCCATAAGGGCAACCGTTGCGCCTTCCTCATCAAATGCGCCCAAGTGCATGATCTGAACGCACAGGCCTTCCTCGATCGTCAGAAACTCTACCGGTATGCAATCCAGCTTTTTCTTTTTTTGCCGCGGTTTTGACTGCCTACGCGAAGTCCTCTTTTGTTATGAAATCAGGCAGGCGGATCACGGAGATCCAATTGAATGCGGACTTGTCGGTAAAATTTATGCCGTCTGTATGCTTCTGCCACCAGAAGCCTTTCAGCGGTGGAACGACATAGTCAAAAAAGCCTTTGATTTTGTGATCCGTTTTATAGCTCATTTTCAGCGTATAGGCAACCGCGTATAACACACCCATCGCCTTCTGATATGCCCCATTTTCTTCGTTTGGATCGCCTTTTCCTCTGACTGCAATGTAATTTGCTTTCGGAACGATCACGATCTCCGGCTTATTTTTCGGCATATAAAATTCTTTGTATTCTTTCTTGAAGTCAAATGCCATCGCTGCCTCCGCTCAGGCCGAAACGGTCGGTTTTATTCTGTCCGTTCCAATGCCGCAAGGTCGCCCGATCGAATAACCGGAACTGCGTTTGATTTTTTTTCGCCCCATTTCCACCAGCGCAGGGAACCCGTCTGCTGATCGCGCGGACGTGGATAACGCTTATTTCTCATCGCCGCGATCTTCGCTTCCCGTTTTGCGCATACAAAGGCCGATCACAAGGCCAGCGAGCATGCCGAGCGATGCGCCAAGCCCGCTGTTGCTGCTGTCGGACAGAGAGCCGAGCATAAGGCCGAGGCACAAACCGACGCACATCCCCTCCTCTGCGTAATCGCCTTCTGCCTTCCCCTTACGGATCGCCGGCCGTACGCAGAGAAAGGCGATCAGCAGGGCGTCGAGATCCACGGCGCTGCCGCACGCAAAAAAGCCAGAACATTTTCTGTCATGATCATATCCTCCTGTTCAGAACAGCTGCCCCGGCAGCTTTAGCTTTTCCTTCTTCGGGAAGGTCGCTTCAAACTGTTCAAACGCTTCCGGATCCTTCTCGCAGACAAAATAGCCCTCCGGGTCTTTGTAGCTGCCGGAGATGCCGTCCAAAAAGCCGGGCGTCAGTTCCTTGATGAGAAAATAATCCGCTTCAGGGTCGTCGGCATAGCGTACGCCCTTTGTTTTGGCCGGAACGAAGCCGGACTTGCCGTAAAAGTCAATATTGCCGGTGATGGAAAGCGCGCCCGCGCCCATTTCCTTAGCTTTTTCCATAGAATAGTCCAGAAGCTTCTTGCCGTAGCCCTGCCGCTTGTAGGCGGGCGCAATGCCGATGGGGCCGAAGGTCATGATCGGCACGGTTCTTCCGTCGTCGCAGTCGATTTCCGACCGCACATAGATGACCTGCCCGATCAGCTCGCCGTTCAGTTCCATGACGAAGTCCAGCTCCGGCACAAAAGCCGGATCGTCCCGATAGCAGTGCAGCACATAGTGCTCCATGCAGCCGGGGCGGTAGACATTCCAGAAGGCCTCGCGGGTCAGGTTTTCAACGGCTCTGTAATCGTCTTTCGTTTCGGGACGGATGGTGATCTTCTTTTCTGACATGGTATTTCTCCTTATCTCTTGTCAATAATTTTGTCGATCAGCCCATAGGCGAGGGCTTCCTGCACCGACATATAGTTGTCGCGCTCCGTATCGGCGGCGACCTCTGCAAAGGGCCTGCCTGTATTCTCGGAAAGAATGCGGGTCAGCCGCTGTTTGGTTTTCTGCATCTGTTCGGTCACGATCTGAATATCCGTGACCGGGCCGTGGACGCCGTTTCCGCCGATCAGCGGCTGGTGGATCATGATCTCGGCGTTGGGCAGCGCGATCCGTTTGCCCTTTGCGCCGCCCGCTAACAGGAAAGCGCCGAAGCTCGCGGCAATGCCGATGCAGATGGTAGATACGTCGCACTTGATGTACCGCATGGTGTCGTAGATCGCAAACCCGGCCGTGATCGAGCCTCCGGGGCTGTTGATGTAGAACTGAATATCCTTGTCCGGAGCCTGCGCTTCCAGAAACAGCATCTGCGCGACGATGGAACTGGCGGATGCGTCCGTTACTTCCTCGCCGAGAAAAATGATCCGGTCGGAGAGCAGCCGGGAAAAAATATCATAGCTTCGTTCGCCGCGGCTGGCTTGTTCGACCACATAGGGAATGATGCTCATATAGACTTACTCCTTTGCGGCCTGCACAGGCGCTTTTGCGCTTTGATCGCGGCGGCTCTTAACACGTTTTTTGCTTGACGGTGCCGGGCGCGTCTGGTACAATACCATCAGTTTAAGACAAAGGAGGACTTGTGCCCATATGGATACCGACGGCAGCGACTATCACAGTAGTCGCCTGATCTGTCATCTGTTTGTGAAAGCATATCTGCGCTGCTAAGAAGCAGGGCGGACGTGCTTTTTTGCGCTTATTTGAGCGCTTTGACGATTCAAACAGACGACAGAAAAGGAGCTTTTATCTTGTCAACAACAACTTGTATTATCATTATGGCGGTGTGCCTGCTGCTCTCCGCCTACTTTTCCGCCACGGAGACCGCGTTTTCCTCCGCCAGCACCACGCGGCTCAAGACCCTTGCTGAAAAGGACAATGCCAACGCGGCGCTTGCGTGTGAGCTGCTGGAGCAGTATGACCGGCTGCTCTCTACCATCTTGATCGGCAACAACATCGTCAACATTGCAACGGCCTCCATCGGTACAGTGCTGTTCGTCCATGCCTACGGCGACGTGGGCGCGACGATCTCCACCGTGGTGGTTACGGTGGTGGTGCTGATCTTTGGAGAAATTTCTCCTAAAAGCATTGCAAAGGACTGCGCGGAGCGGTTCGCTATGTTTTCTGCACCCATTCTGCGCGTGCTCATTTGGGTGCTGCTGCCGCTCAATCTGCTCTTTTCCCTCTGGAAAAGGCTGCTGGCAAAGCTGTTCCGCCTGAACGGCGAGAGCAAAATGTCGCAGGAGGAGCTGCTGATGCTCGTTGATGAGGTGCAGCAGGGCGGCAGCATCGACAGGAGCGAGGGCGAGCTGCTGCGCAACGCCATCGGCTTTTCTGAGCAGCAGGCGAAGGATATCCTCATCCACCGCGTAGACCTCGCGGCGCTGCCGGTCACGGCGAGCCGGGAGGAGGCCGCCGCGATGTTCACCAATACAAAGTATTCCCGTCTGCTGGTCTACCAGGATTCCATCGATCACATCCTCGGCACCGTCCACCGCAAGGACTTTTACGTCGGCTGCGGCGTGACCGACAAGCCGATCGCCGAGCTGCTTTCGCCGACGATCTTCGTGCCGGAGAGCGAGCCGATCAGTCTGCTGCTCAAGAAGATGCAGCAGGGGAAGACGCACGTTGCCGTCGTGGTGGACGAATACGGCGGCACCTGCGGCATTGTCACGATGGAGGACATCCTCGAAGAGCTGGTGGGCGAGATCTGGGACGAACACGAGCAGGAGGAGGTCCCGATCCGCGAGGTGGCGGAGCACACCTATTTTGTGGACGCGGGGATGGACTTTGACGATTTTGCCGAGTTCTTCCACCTCAAGACGGATTCGGAGATGGTGTCGGTCAGCGGCTGGGTGATGGAGCGCTGCGGCGGTGTGCCGGAGAGCGGCGACCGCTTTACTTGCGATGATCTTGATGTGCTTGTCGTGAAAGTGGATCACCACCGCATCGAGGAGCTGCGCGTCACACAGCGGTTGCACACCGGTGAAAAGGCGGAGACTGCGCTGATTGGAGAGACAAGCCATGAATAAACAACTCAAGCAGCAGATATTTTTGGTCGCTTTCGGCGTGGCGCTCTTTGCTGCGCTGACCAACCTAAATGAAGTGGCGGGCTTTTTCCGCGTTTTGGCGGGTATTTTGTCACCCGTGTTCTCAGGGCTCCTGCTTGCGTTCGTGTTGAGCGTTCCGATGCTTGGCATCGCGCGGCGGCTCACGACCCATTTCCCGAAGATGAAGGAAAAAACGGTCGATGCGCTGAGCCTGACGCTGACGATGCTCTGCGTCGCGGTGCTGGTATTCCTGCTGTGCGTGCTGGCGATTCCGCAGCTGGCCGCGTCGGTCCGGAGCATCGCCGGACTTGTAAAGGAAAACTGGCCGAACTGGGTGGCGCTGCTGAGCAGCTACGGCTTTGACACCACGGAGCTGACGAAATTCGCGGCTTCATTCGACTGGAAGACGGCGGCAGAGAAGCTCTTTACCGGCGCGGGGGCGCTGATCGGCTCGGTCGTCGATCTGGCAAGCTCAACGGTCTCGATTACGGTGAACGCTGTGTTCGCGGTCGTGATCATGTTCTACGTGCTGCTGGGCCGGCGGGAGCTTGGTAAGCAGAGCCGCGGCTTTCTGTATGCCTACTGCAAGGAGGACGCGGCAAATCGCATCTGCCGCATCGCAAAGCTGACGCATGATACTTATGCCAAGTTTTTCTCCGGCCAGTGCATCGAGGTGCTGATCCTCGGCACGTTGATCTTCCTCGCATTTTCCGCCTTCCGCATTCCCTATGCGGCGCTGACGGCGGTGCTGACGGCGGCATTCGCGTTTATCCCGTATATCGGCGCGTTTGCCTCCTGCCTGATCGGTGTGCTGCTCACGCTGCTGGCAGCACCGGAGAAGGCAATCCTGTGCTTCCTTGTCTATCAGGCGGTGCAGTTCATCGAAAATCAGTTCATCTACCCGCACGTGGTCGGCGGCAGCGTGGGACTTTCTCCGCTGTGGACGCTGCTGGCCGCGCTGCTCGGCGGAAAGCTGTTCGGCATCATCGGTATCGTGTTCTTCATCCCGCTGGCGGCGGTGATCTCGCAGCTTCTGCATGGGGATATCGAGCACCGGCTCGCCGCGCGGGAGAAAATGAGACCTGAGAAGTGAAGAAAAAGATAGAAACCGAAGGGTCTCTATCTTTTTGCAAGCGCTTCACTCGACCCGACATTGCTGGCGCGCTGCTTTATGAGGGGATCGCCCGCTTTGCCTTGCCCGGCGGTTTTGGCGGCGCATCAATAATTTTACAAGGTTGGGGTGGACGTTTGCTTTGAGGAATGCTATCATCAAATATCGGTAAAAATCATCTTGCGACAGCGGAAAGGCGGAAATGGCATTATGGATACACTTGCTTCGATCGATTTTAACGCGAAGAAGGGATTTATTTGCGATATGGACGGCGTCATCTACCATGGCAACCGTATTTTGCCAGGGGTGGCGGAGTTTATCCGGTGGCTGCATGAGGAGGACAAGGAGTACCTCTTCCTGACGAACAACAGCGGCTACACGCCGCGTGAGCTGAACCAGAAGCTCGCACGCATGGGACTTGACGTGCCTGAGGAGCATTTTTACACAAGCGCGCTGGCGACTGCGGCTTTCCTGCGCGAGCAGGCGCCGGGCTGTTCGGTCTTTGCCATCGGCGAGGCGGGGCTGCTCAATGCGCTTTATGACGTGGGCATTACGATGAATGACGTGAACCCCGACTATGTTGTTGTGGGCGAGGGGCGGTCATATTCGCTCGACACGCTGACGAAGGCGACGAATCTTGTGTGGAAGGGCGCGAAGCTTATCGGCGCGAACTCCGACGTTTCCGGCCCGATCGAAAACGGTATCGCACCGGCCTGCCGCGCGCTTGTCGCGCCCATTGAGATGGCGACCGGCACGCAGGCATATTTCTGCGGAAAGCCCAATCCGCTGATGATGCGCACGGGGCTGAGAATGCTGCACTGCCACTCCGCCGAGGCGGTGATGGTCGGCGATCGCATGGACACCGATGTGATCTCCGGGATGGAGAGCGGCATGTCTACGGTGCTGGTGCTCTCGGGCGTTTCGACGCGCGAGACGCTCAAAACCTACGCCTACCGTCCCAGCATCGTGCTTGACGGCGTGGGTGATATCGCCGCCATCGCCCGTGCAGAAAAGCAATGAACGGATCCAACGGACAGGGCGGCATTTGCAGCACGCTGCAAATGCCGCCCTGTTCTTGTTGTTAAAAACAGGCAGCCACGGGCTAAGCCCGTGGAATAAAAAAGGCTAAGCCTATGAGCGGAGAACGATAACCCCTCCCGTGCTGCGATCGAAGCAGCCCTGCCGGCCGCAGGAAAGCGGCAAAGGAGAGGGATCCAACATTTGGAGCAGAAAAGAAAGAGAAAGCGGCTCGTTTCGCGCATACACGCTGGAACGGCGAACATCATGTGGTCTTCGCGCCAACGGATCAGGCGGGATATCGATCAGGAAATACTTGGCCCCATTTGCGGGTGAGCGGGAAGATAGGAGCGGAGAAGAACAGCCGCGCTTGTTGGGGGGGCTGCTTGGGATCAAATGCGGCCGGCAGGCCGTTTTGCCGCGACTTAAGCAAGGACCGCCCGTTTTACGGGCGGCCTTGACTTTTCTTCTGCTGCCGTGTCATACGCCAAAATGCATTCGCGTTTCCGCTCTGACCGTGCGGACGGCTGCGGGACTCACAGCTTCAGCAGCTCGCGCCAGGCGTTGAGATAGCCTTCGGCTCGCTCCTGCGTGTCCGCCTCGGCGGCCATGCGCAGCAGCGGCTCGGTGCCGGAGAAGCGGCAGATAACCCAGCTGCCATCTGCGAAGTAGACCTTGCAGCCGTCCTCGCGGCTGATGCGGTCGATGTCCGCGCCGAAGTCGGGGATTTTTTCCTCCGTGAACAACAGCTCGCGCAGCTCCTCTTTGCGCTTGGGCGTCATGCGGAAGTCGGCCTCTGCCCAGCAGGGATCGCCGTACTGCGCGGTGATCTCGGCAAAGAGCTCAGAGACGGACTTGCCCGTCACCGCCAGCATTTCCACCAGCAGCGCCGCGGCGTAGATGCCGTCCTTGCCGGAGATGTGGCCGCGCACGGCCATGCCGCCGGAGGACTCGCCGCCGATGATGGCGTTCGTCTCTGCCATTTTGGCCGACACCCACTTGAAGCCCACGGGGACCTCATAGCACTTCTGCCCCAGTCCCTCGGCCACACGGTCGAGCAGGTGCGAGGTCGAATTGTTGCGTACGCAGGGGCCTTGCCAGCCGCGGTATTTGACAAGATAGTAATAGAGCAGCACGAGCAGCTTGTTCGGGTGAATGAACTGCCCTTCGTTGTCGATAACGCCGAGACGGTCGGCGTCGCCGTCGGTCGCAATGCCAAGGTCGCAGTGCTTGTCTGCCACGAGGGCAGCGAGCGGCTTGAGCGTGTCAACGTTCGGCGCGGGGAGCTTACCGCCGAAAAGTGTGTCATGACGGTCGTGGATGACCTCAAGGTCGCAGCGGCAGGTCGTCAGCAGCATGCTCAGGCAGGACCAGCTCACGCCGTACATCGGGTCGAAGCCGATGCGAAGCCCCGCTTTTTTGATCGCTTCCACGTCAATGGCGGAAAGCACGCTGTCCAGGTATTCGTTTGTGGGATTGCCTTCGGTGATAAGCCCGCGCGCAAGCGCTTCATCATAGTCAACGCTCTTGACATCCGAGGGCGAGAGTTGGGCGATCTCGGCTTCGATGCGGTTCGTCACATCTTTGTCCGCGTCGCGTCCGCCGGCGGTGAAGACCTTGATGCCGTTGTAGATCGCGGGGTTATGGCTCGCCGTGACAGCAATGCCGTAGGGCATGCCGCGCTTTTTCACGGTGAACATCATCAGCGGCGTGGGGCTCGAACGATTGATGACGTAGGGATGAAAGCCATAGCCCGCCAGCACCTCGGTCGCCCAATGGGCAGATTCCTTGGAGAGAAAGCGGCGGTCATAGCCGACGCAGATCTCCGCGCCCGCATGACCCTCTTTTTCCATCAGACGGCAGAGACCTGCCATCAGAAGGCGGATATTTTCCTTTGTAAAGCCGTCGGCAATGATGGCGCGCCATCCGCCGGTACCGAATTTGATCATATTCTGCGCTCCCTTTGAACAATGATAACTTCCGCGCGGCATTCGCTGCCCGCGTTCTGCGCGGGAACGGATGCGGTGGGGTTACCGTCTATTGTAGCAGGCTTTGCGCCTTTTTCAACCCCTCTGTGCTTTTTGCCTGCTTCTGCTTGCGCGCCGGCAATGACGCTGCCGGATCGCCGCTGCGTTTGCCCACGGGGACAAGCGCTGTTCGCTGCCTCGGAAAAAGGCGCGTGACCCGAATGCGGCTGATGAGGCCGGTGATGGAGCGGATGATACGGAGGGACGTGCGAAAGACGGATATCCGCCCGCTGTGAGCGGCGAAACGATGATAAAGCATACGGAAAAATGAAACAAGCGGCGCCTTTTGCACTGGGCGCCGCTTGCCATAGCCGGAGGGTGGGTCATTCGATGCGCGTGATATCGTGCACCCACTTGCCGCTGTGGACGCGAAGGATGCCGGCGGGAGTTTTGGCAGCGGATTCGAGCATCAGGCAGAGACAGAAGGTCTCGTTGGGGACCTTGAGCACGATGCCCAGCAGATACATGACCGGCAGCGCCACACACCAGAGCGGCACGTTGTCAATCACGAGCGAGGCGCGCACGTCGCCCCCGCCGCGCAGCACACCGACGACCATCGTCGTGGAAAAGCTGTGGAGGGGCATGGCGCAGGCGTAGCAGGCGATCATTACGCTGCAGAGACGCTCGGCCGCAGATGAAAGGGAAAATAGCGGCATGACGTAAGGGCGCATCAGCGCGAGGAACATGACGTATTCCAACACGCCGACCACAAGGCCGAACGCTGCGGCGGTGAAGCACAGCGCGCGGCCGACATTGTAGACGCCGTCCAAATTGCCTGCGCCGATCTCTTTTCCGACAATGACCGCCACCGCCGCCGCGATGCCGAAGATGCCGGAGGTCATAAGCTTATCGATGTTGCCGGCGAGCGTGTAGGCGGCAATGAGATCCGAGCTTGCGGCCATGTGGCCCATGATGACCGTGATCATCGAGAAGCCAAGCCCCCAAAGCGTTTCATTGATGAGCACCGGCGCGCTGTAGCGCAGAAAACGGCGCAGCATATCCATGCCCGGATGCAGCAGCGCACGGCGCATCAGCGGCACTGTGCGGCAGCGGAGAGCATAGGAAAACGCAAGGATGAATTCCACCACGCGGGACAGCAGCGTTGCCGCTGCTGCGCCCGTGATGCCGAGCGCGGGAAAGCCGAGCTTGCCGAAGATGAGCACATAGTTGCCGACGGTGTTGAAGAGCATCGACGCGCCGAAGACGAGCATGCCGAAGCGTGGATTTTCGATACTGCGCTGCATGCCGATATAAATGGAAGAGAGCGAGTTGAAGATATACGAAAAGCCGACGATGCGCAGGTACGGCTCGCCCAGCTCGATAAGCGTCAGATTGTCGGTGACCAGATAGAGCACCTGCGCGGGGAAAAGAAACAGGATCGCTGCGAAGAGGACGGATACGCCGCCCGCGATCAAAAAGCCGATGCCCATGACGCGATTGATGCTCTCGCGGTCGCCGCGGCCCCAGTATTGGCTGATGAGCACGCTCGAGCCGCTCTGCAGGCCGAAGACGACGAGCTGGATGATGAAGACAGGAACGTTCGCCACCGTGACGGCGGACATCTGGTCGCTGCTGAGCAGACCCACCATAAATGTATCGAGGAAGCCGAGCGAGGTGGTGATCAGATTCTGCACGATGACCGGCAGCGCCAGAAGGAAGAGCCTTTTATAAAAGCCTTTTGGCTGATGAAGATAGGAAAACATAGAAACCTCACGTGTTGAAATCACAGCATGGGAAAGCGTGTGTCGCGGTGCGCCTTGAGCGCGGAGACGAGTGCGTCGATCTCTTCTTTCGCCGTCTCGGGGCCGAAGCTGACACGCAGCACGCCCGCGGCGGTCTTCTTGTCAAGGCTCATCGCACGGTAGACGTGGCTGAGCTGTCCGCGGTGGCAGGCAGAGCCCGCCGAGATGCAGATCCCCTGCGCACCAAGCTCCGCGACAACATTTGCCGACGGGTAGCCGACGAGCGAGATCGACAGGATGTGCGGCGCGGTCCCGTCACCGATGCGGACGACGCCGTCGAGCGCGAGGAGCTCTTCCTCGGCATAGGCCTTGATAGCGGCAATATGCGCGAGCTTATCACCCAAATGATCGACGCGCAGCTCGACCGCCCTGGCAAAGCCAGCGATCTGGCCTGTGGCCTCCGTGCCGGAGCGCAGGCCGCTCTCCTGCCCGCCGCCAAAGATCAGCGGCCTTGGCGCGAGGATGCGCTCACCCAGATACAGACCGCCGATGCCCTTGGGCGCGCCGAGTTTGTGGCCGCTGACGGAGATGAGGTCCGCGCCGAGCGTGGAGGCACGGAAGGGAACTTTCAAAAAGCCCTGCACCGCGTCAGTGTGCAGCAGCGCGCGGGACTTTTTCGCCTTGAGAAGCTGCGCGACCTCGGTGATGGGGAAGATGCAGCCTGTCTCGTTGTTGACGAGCATCATCGTGACGAGCGCGGTGTTCTCGCGCAGCGCGCTTTCGACCTGAGAAGCGGCGATGTCGCCGTTTTTGTCGGGCTTCAGGTACGTGACGGAGTACCCCTCCTGCTCGAGCGCCTTGCAGGTTTCGAGGATCGCGCTGTGCTCCACGGCGGTCGTGATGATGTGCTTGCCGATGTGGCGGTTCTGGTGCAGGGCGAGACGGATGGCCCAGTTGTCGCTCTCCGACCCGCAGGAGGTGAAGATGAACTGCGCCGCCTTACAGCCGAGCGCGGCGGCGATCGTTTCACGCGCCGCGGCGACAGCGTCGCGCGCCTGCTTTCCAAAGGGGTACTGCGAGCTGGGGTTGCCCCAGCCATTTGTCAGCGTATCGTAAACGGCCTGCGCCACTTCCACGGGAACGGGGGTGGTGGCCGCGTGATCGAGATAGATCATATCGGGAAATCCTTTCTTTGGACTTGTCAGAATGCTCAAATGATTATACAATATAAAAATAAAAAAGCAAGGGCGGAGACGGCTTTGCGCCGGAAACGGCAGAAAAAAGCGGGACTTTGCCATCGAAATCGCGGAAAAGGATACAAACACACATGAAAGTTGCGATCTGCACCCTCGGGTGCAAGGTGAACCAATATGAAACGCAGGCGCTCGAGCAGGAGCTTTTGCACCGCGGGCACGAGTTGGTGGATTTTGAAGAGACGGCGGACGCCTACGTTGTCAACACCTGCTCGGTCACGGCGGTGAGCGACAAAAAGTCGCGCCAGATGCTCCGTCAGGCGCAGCGCCGCAACCCGAGCGCGGTCATCGCCGCCTGCGGCTGCTACGCCCAGACGCATCCCGAGGACGTCAAAAAGCTCGGGCTCGACGTCATCGCCGGCACGAATGACCGCGCGAAGTTCATCGACCTTTTGGAGCGCGCGGCACAGGACAAAACGCCTATTGTCGATGTCGACGACGTCTGGGAGCGGCGCGATTTTGAGGTGCTGCCCGCGGGCGGTATGGTGAATCGCACACGCGCGATGCTCAAGGTCGAGGACGGGTGCGTGAACTTCTGCACCTACTGCCTCATTCCTTACGCGCGCGGGCGCGTGCGCTCGCTGCCGATGGACGAAGCTGCAAAGCAGGTGAAAGCGCTGCGTGAGGAGGGCTACCGTGAGATCGTGGTCACGGGCATCGAAATTTCGTCCTACGGCTCGGACTTCAAGGACGGGACCTCACTCATCGACCTTTTGGAGCTCATCGCGCGCGAGGGCGGCGACATGCGCATCCGCCTCGGCTCGCTCGAACCGCGGACCATCACGGAGGAATTCTGCAAGCGGGCGTCGAAGCTTCCTTACCTCTGCCCACATTTCCACCTCTCGATGCAGTCGGGCTGCGACGCGACCTTAAAGCGTATGAACCGCAAGTACGATACGGCGCGCTATATGGAATCCTGCGACCTGCTGCGCAAATACTTTGACGACCCTGCCATCACGACGGACCTCATCACGGGCTTTCCCGAGGAGACGGAGGAGGAATTCGCGCAGACGCTTGACTTCATCGCGCGCGTCGGCTTTGCCGACATGCACGTCTTCCCTTATTCCATCCGCCCGGGCACGAAGGCTGCGGAGATGCGCCAGATCGACATGCCCGTGCGCGAAGAGCGCGCTGCGCGCGCCTCGGCTGTCGCCAAGACGATGCACGAAGCGTATCTTGCGTGCTGCGTGGGCAAGATCTTTCCCGTGCTCTTCGAGCGCGACCGCAAGGGCGGCAGCGCGGGCCACGCGCCGAACTATATGGAGGTATCCGTCGCGCAGGAAGGCCTGCACAATCAGGTGAAAAACGTGAAGATCACGGCGGTCGACGGCGGCAGTCTTCGCGGCGAGTTGGAGGAATAACGCATGGCCAACCATTTTTATGCCTATATCTCCCGCATGCGCTGTGTCAAGCGCTGGGCGCTGATGCGCAACACCGAGGAGGAGAACATTCAGGAGCACAGCCACATGGTCGCGGTGCTGACGCACGCGCTTGCGCTGATCCGCACGCGCGTGTTCGGCCTGCCCACGGACGCGAACGCCGTGGCGGTCGCCGCGCTCTACCACGACGCGACGGAAATATTGACCGGCGATATGCCGACGCCCATCAAGTATTATAACCCTGAGATCCGCGACGCCTACCGCAAGGTCGAGGCCGTGGCGAGCGACAAGCTCCTGTCCATGCTGCCGCAGGAGCTGCGAGCGGACTATGAACCCATCATCAAAATTGAAGATGAGACGACAAAAAAGCTCGTCAAGGCGGCAGACAAGCTGTCGGCTTACATCAAGTGCGTCGAGGAACTCAAGGCGGGCAATATGGAGTTCAAAAAGGCTGCGGAGCAGACGCTCCGCGCGCTGAATGAGATGCACCTGCCGGAGCTTGACTACTTCATGGCGAACTGCATGGAGAGCTTCTCCATGACGCTCGACGAGCTGGAATGAGAAAAACGGCAGATTTTTGGAACCTTTTGCACAAAACGCGCGTCTAAACCCTCAGAAACCCAAAAAACAAAATGAGGTGGATGAAGATGAAGAAGATCGTTTCCCTTTTGCTCGCGCTGATGCTGGCGCTGTCTCTCGCTGCGTGCGGCGCGAAGTCTGCGGGCTCCGAGACTATGACGGGCAACTACAACGGCTATGATTCGACGAAGGAAGACTACGACTTTACCGCGACAGAAGACGAAGCGGGAGACACAGGCGCGTGGAACGGCGGCGCACAGACCGGCTCGACCGCGGACAAAAGCCTTTCCGAGCGCGGCGTCAAGATGGTCTACAGCGCGAGCATCGAGATGCAGACGCTGGAATTTGACCGGGCCGCGCAGGACATCGCCGCGCTCGTGGAGAGCGTGGGCGGCTATTTCGAGCAGAAGAATTTCTCCAATTACTCGAGCGGCTACCGCCACGCAAGCTACACTGTGCGCGTGCCTGCTGAAACATTCACGGACTTCTGCGCACAGGTCGGCACGCTCTGCCATGTGACGTGGCAGAACGACACGGCGGAGAACATCAGCGAGCAGTATTACGACACGCAGTCGCGCCTGGAAACGGCGCAGATCAAGCTGGAGCGTTTACAGGAACTGCTTCAAAAGGCGGAGAGCATGGAGGACATCATCACCATCGAGTCCGCCATCTCGGAGACGGAGTATGAGATCGAGAGCCTGTCCGGCACGATGCGGCATTACGACGCGCTGGTGGACTATGCGACTGTCAGCCTTGAAGTAAGTGAGGTCTATCGTCTCTCCGGCACGGAGGATGCGCCGAAGAGCTTTGGCGAAAAGCTTGCCAACGCCTTTACCGATGGCCTTGCCGCCACGGCTCAGGCACTGGAGGACTTTGCGGTGTGGCTGGCCTACAGCTGGCTCGACATCCTGATCTTTGCAGCGGTCGCGTTCGCGGCCGTGAAGCTCATCACCCGCCTGCGCCGCGGAAAGAAGCTGCCGAAGCTCGGTGGGAAAAAGAAAACCGCGGACACTCCCGCGGATGGAACGAAACCGGAGGATTAAACCATGAACATCACCTGGCTGGGCCATTCGTGCTTTTTGATCGAGAGTGAGGGCTGGCGCGTTGTGCTCGACCCCTACTATGTAGAAACCTATCCCGCGCTGCACGTCGAGGCGGACGAGGCGCTTTGCTCGCACGGCCACCGCGACCACGCCTTTCTGGAGGCGGTGACGCTCTCGGGCCGCGATAAAACGGAGAGTCCGTTCACGATCGAGACGGTTTCGACGTTCCACGATGACAAGCAGGGATCGCTGCGCGGAGAGAACACCATCCACATCCTGCGTGCCGAGGGACTGATGGTCGTGCACTGCGGTGACCTCGGCCATGAGCTGAGCGACGAGCAGCTCGCGGCGGTCAGAGGCTGCGACGCGCTGCTCATCCCCGTCGGCGGGTATTACACGATCGACGCGAAGACGGCGAAAAAGGTCGCGGACGCGGTCGCGCCGCGCGTGATCGTGCCGATGCATTACCGTTTCGGCGCGCACGGCTATCCCGAGATCGGCACGCTGGATGAATTCCTGCCGCTGTACGAGGCAAAGGACATCCACAAACTTGCAGTCAACTCTTTTGAGCTGACGATGGCCGCGCCTGCGGGTGTCATCGTGCCGCGGTTTGCCGAATAAAAGAAGAGATGCAAAAGCCGCCCATCGGAGCGGCTTTTGCCGTATAAAGCCCGTCTATCCTGCGTAGAATGATAGCATCGAACGCCAAAAGGAGGACGGGATATGAAACGCGAGCTGCGCCGGTGGGAGATCGCCGGCTTTCTGGTGACGGCGGGCCTTGGTTCGCTGCTGCATTTTGTTTTCGACTGGTCGGGGCGGAGCCGTATCGTCGCGGCATTTGCGGCGGTGAACGAATCGACATGGGAGCACATGAAGCTGCTGTTCATCCCGTTTCTGCTGTTCACGGTGGCGGAGTTCATCGTGTTTTCCGAGGCGTTTCGGAATTTCTTTGCCGTCAAAGCGGTGGCTGTTCTGCTGGGGCTGATCGCCATCCCTGCGCTCTACTATACGCTTACCGGTATGTTCGGCAAGCTCCCCGACTGGGTGAACGTCACGATCTTTTTCCTTGCTGACGCATTGATGTACTTTGTCAGCTGCCGCCTGCTGACCGAAGGGCGGTTGCGCGGGGGCGCGGCGCAGCTCATCGGATTTGCGGCGCTGTGGGCGCTGCTGTTTGCCTTTGTCTGGTTCACCTATCGCACGCCGCACCTGCCGCTGTTCCTTGATCCGGTGAGCGGCTGCTATGGGCTGGAATATGGCTGCTGAGAAAGAATTTGACAAAAACAATACAAATAGTATACGGCGCTGCATTCCTGCAAAATGCAGCGCCGTCTTTTGCGCTTTTCCCGGCGATCCCTGGGAGGGGGATCACGGCAGAAGTTGGCAAAAAGCGACAGCAGCGGCTTTTTCCAAACATTCCATACCACTTTCCGCCGGCCGGCGCGCAATTCGGACAAATTAACATAAAGTGGTTGATAAATCGGTACTACAAAGAGTTATCCACAGTTTCCACAGACTTTTCCACAAGAGCGGAGTGTGAAAAAACGCTTTGATATCTCAGCATATTCCCGAATTAAAATAGGCGCAGTCAGGAAAACACAGTGCGCTTGAGGGTTATGTCGAAATTTACATAATCCTGCAGCAGTGGCATGGATCACAGAACATCCTTTCGAGTGGTTGCCATAATCAATTGGATTTGCAAGCCGAATCATTTTTCTGTCAAAACGACAAGGCGCGAGCCTTGTCAAAGAAACCCTGCTTTGCCGCGATATGGTAAGGAAGGGCGGCGTTCTCTTTAGAGAACACCGCCCTTCCTTTGTGATCTTACGGCCATGCGATCGGATCGTCGATATCGCGGGTGGCATACGCATTGAGTGACCAGTCCGCCCGCGCGCCGGCGAGATATTCGTAATACCCCTGCGCGCCGATCATCGCGCCGTTGTCGCCGCATAGCTTGAGCGGCGGCATGTAGAGCCGGTAGCCGTGCTTTCGGCACTCCTTTTCGAGTTCTGCGCGGATGAACGAGTTGGCAGCCACGCCGCCTGCGGCGACGAGCACCTTGCGCCCGCTCTGCCGCATGGCGAGCATCGCGCGCGGGACGAGCTCATCGACGACGGCCTGCGTGAAGTCGCGCGCAAGCGCCGCGCGGTCGAGCTGCTTGACGGTCTGCTCGGCGTTGTGGGCAAGGTTCACGACGGAAGTCTTGAGGCCCGAGAAGCTCATATCGAGAGGGCAGCCGTCGATCTTTGCGCGCGGCAGCTCATAGACGCCGCCCTCGCTCTCGTGGGCGAGCTTGTCCATTGCCGCGCCGCCGGGGTAGGGAAGACCCAGCACGCGCGCAGCCTTGTCGAAGCACTCGCCCGCCGCGTCGTCGCGCGTTGCGCCGAGAAGCGCAAAGTCCGTGTAGCCGCGCACATCGACGAGAAGGGTGTTGCCGCCGGACATGCACAGCGCCAAAAACGGCGGCTCAAGCTCCGGAAATGCTAAATAGTTCGCCGCGATATGGCCACGGATGTGGTGCACGGGGATGAGCGGCACATTCAGCGCGTAGGCCGCGCTCTTGGCGAAGTTCAGCCCAACAAGCACCGCGCCTATGAGACCCGGCGCGTAGGTCGCAGCCACGGCGTCGATATCCTTTTTGGTAATGCCTGCCTCCCTGAGCGCCTGATCGGTCAGCGCGGCGATGGCCTCGATGTGCTTACGCGACGCGATCTCCGGCACGACGCCGCCGTAGAGTGCGTGCAGGTCGGCCTGCGACGCGATGGCGTCGGAGAGAATTTTTCGTCCGTCCTCGACGACCGCGACGGCGGTCTCGTCGCAGGAGGACTCGAAAGCGAGAATTTTCATTGCTGCGCCTCCGCTTCTGCCGCGCCGAATTCCTTCGTCATGATGATGGCGTCCTCTTTCGGGTGGTCGTAGTAGTTCTTGCGGCGGCCCACGCCGCGGAAGCCGCGGCTGCCGTAGAGCGCGATGGCGGCATAGTTGCTCTCGCGCACCTCCAGCGTCAAGAACGCGAGACCGCTGCCCTCGGCAAAGCGGATAAACACGTCGAGAAGCTGACCCGCCACACCGCCGCGGCGGCAGTCGGGGCGGACGGCCATCTTGGTGATGCAGCCCTCGTCCGCGACGGCGAGCAGCCCTGCGTAGCCGACGACGCTGCCGTTTTCCGCGTCCAGTGCGACTAAGAAGGCGGAGCACGCATTCTCAAGCTCCTCTGCAAGCATGTTGCGCGACCAGGGGTTCGAGAAGCACGCGCGTTCAAGGTCGGCCACGTCATTCAAATATTCGTTCGTCATCGGCACGATGCGGACTTTTTTCTTCAGCTGTTCCATGGGTTTCCTCCGGTCATTTGGCTTCGAGCCAGTTTTTGCCCCAGTGGGCCTCGGCAGTCAGGGGGACGGAGAGGTGTACCGCGCCCTCCATCTCCTCGGTGAGAAGCTGCGCGACCGTCTCCTTTTCCTCCTCAGGGCACTCGACGATCAGCTCGTCGTGCACCTGCAAAATGAGCCTTGCTTTTAAGCTTTCCCTGCGCAGACGTTCATCGACGCGCACCATCGCGAGCTTGATGACGTCTGCGGCTGTGCCCTGAATGGGCATATTGCGCGCGACGCGCTCGCCGAACGATCTTGTGTTGAAGTTGCTCGCCGTCAGCTCGGGCAGCGCGCGGCGGCGGTGCATCAGCGTTTCGACGTAGCCGCGCCCCTTCGCCTGCGTGACGACCTCATCCATATAGCGGCGGATGCCGGGGAAGCGCTCAAAGTACGTCTCGATATATTCTTTCGCCTCGTACACCGGCACGCCGATGTCCTGCGCGAGCGAGAAGGCGGAAATGCCGTACACGATGCCGAAATTGACGGCCTTCGCGTGCGAGCGCATCTGCTTGGTGACATGATCGGTCGGCACACCGAAGACCTGCGCGGCTGTGACGGTGTGGATGTCCTCGCCGCTGATAAACGCCTGCTTCATCGCCTCATCGTCCGCAATGTGGGCGAGCAGCCGCAGTTCGATCTGGCTGTAGTCCGCATCGACGAGCACGCAGCCGTCCGCAGGGATGAACATGCGGCGGAACTCGCTGCCGAGCTGTGTGCGCGTGGGGATATTCTGCAAATTCGGCTCCGTCGAGCTCAACCGGCCCGTCGCCGTGACGGTCATCTGGAAGCTCGTGTGGATGCGGCCGTCGGGCGCGACGACCTTCAAAAGACCGTCGCAGTAGGTCGAGCGGAATTTCGCGTACTGGCGGTACTGCAAGACCTCTTCGACGATGGGGCTCTCCCACCTGAGCTTTTCAAGCACGTCCGCGTTCGTTGACCAGCCGGTCTTCGTCTTCTTGCCGTGCGGGAGATGCAAGCGCTCAAAGAGCACCTCGCCGAGCTGCTTGGGGGAGTTGATATTGAACGATCCGCCCGCTTCTTCGTAGATGCGCTGCTCGAGCGTCTTGAGCTGTGCCTCCATCTCGCTGCCAAAGGCCGCGAGGGCGTTGGCGTCCACGCGCATGCCCGTATGCTCCATGTGTGCGAGCACGGCGCAGAGGGGCAGCTCTACCTTATAATAAAGCTCGTGCAGCTCACGCTTTTCAAGTTCGGGGGCGAACGTCTCATGCAGCGCGCCGACAGCGGAAGTGTAAACGTGGAACGCCGTCTCGGCCTCGGCCGTGTCGCCGAGCATCGAGAACGCTTCGGAATCCAAGTGCTTCGGCTCGGCGAGCGTCTGGTGGAAGTAAGCGGCGAAAAGCGACGCGATGTCGTACTTGCCCGCCGTCGCGTCGAGCAGATACCCCGCGAGCGCGACGTCGAAGACGAAGCCCTCGATGGGAAGATCGTTTTCGAGCAGCGTGCGCTGGAGATCCTTGACGTTATAGCTGACCTTTTTAATGTCAGAAGAGAACAGCGCGCGCAGCAGCGCGTTCCAGTCACCCTCGTAGCGGTTGAAGTAGAATTCGGCGGAAACGGAGGTGTGTTCGCCTGTATCGCAGTCAACGATCACGCCCGAGAGGTCGGGCAGCGCCAGCAGCGTTACATGCTCCGCCTTGCGGAAGAGCGCAAGATATTCCTCCGCCTTTTCTGCGGTGGTCACGGCCTCGGCGGTCGCGGTGAGGTCGATCGGCTCCTCGGCGGCGGGGACATCGGCGGACGGCTTGAGGCCGTATTTGTCAATGAGTTTGGTAAATTCCAGCTTCATAAAGAGCGGATAGAGCGCGTCCGACGGTGCTTTGCGCAGGTTGTCCTGCGGGGCAAATTCGAGCGGCGCGTCCGTCACGATGGTCGCAAGGCGGAAGCTTTGGCGCGCGCTCTCTTCTCCCTCGGCGAGCTTTTTGATGACGTTGGGTCTTGCTTCAATATCGGGGAGCAGCCGGTAGATCTCGTCGATGCTCTGATATTTCTGAATGAGCGCCATGGCCGTCTTTTCGCCCACGCCCGGCACGCCGGGGATATTGTCGCTCGCGTCGCCCATCAGGGCCTTGAGATCGACGATGTGGATGGGGGCGAAGCCGTAGACTTCACGGAAGCTCTCGGGCGTCATGTCCTTTGTCGTGGTCTGGCCCATGCGCGTGGAGATGAGCTTGACGGTCGTGCGGTCGGTCACGAGCTGCAAAGAGTCCTTATCTCCCGTGGCGGCGACACAGTCCCATCCCGCGCTTTCGCATTTGCGCGAGATCGTGCCGATCAGGTCGTCCGCTTCAAAGCCCGCGAGCTCGTAGCGGGGAATGTTCATCGCGTCGAGCACATCCTTGAGCACCGGCATCTGCATGGCGAGTTCTTCTGGCATGGCGTGGCGCGTAGCCTTGTAGCCCTCGTACTCGAGATGGCGGAACGTTGGCTCGCGGCGGTCGAAGGCGACGCACAGCGCCTCGGGCTTTTCCTCATCCAAAAGACGGCTGAGCATCGTCAGAAAGCCGAAGATCGCGTGGGTAAAAAAACCGTCGCGCGTTGTCAGCGGGCGGACGCCGTAGTAGGCGCGGTTGACGATGGAGTTGCCGTCGAGTACCATCAGCTTCACGCGGGATCCCTCCTGAAAGCAAAATCTTTTTTATCAGTATACCGCAGCGCGAGCCAAAACACAACAGCAAGTGCGCGCCGCCGGCGCGCTGACGGAAGAAATTGGAATAAATAAGAGACAGTGCTTGCTTTTTCTTGTCGAAGCCTTTATAATGTAAACTGCAAATTTGTTTTGCATCCCGAAAATCTTTCAGGAGAACATGTCAGAACATAAGAAAGGGAGAAATTATGGAAAAACTGTTCAAGCTCCAGGCCAACGGTACGACCGTGCGTACAGAGATCCTTGCCGGTCTTACCACGTTTATGACCATGGCCTACATCATCGCGCTCAACCCGAACCTGCTGACTAATTTTGCAGTGGGTACGCCGCTGTGGAACGGCGTCTTCCTCGCCACCTGCATCGCCTCGGCGATCGGCACGATCTGCATGGCGTTTCTTGCCAACAAGCCGTTCGTCATGGCGCCGGGTATGGGACTCAACAGCTTCTTTGCCGTTGTCGTTGCCAACATTGCCGTTATCAACAGCTGCGAGTATGAAACTGCCTTCCAGGCGGCGCTCGTCATCATTCTTGTCGAAGGCATCGTGTTCCTCGTTCTCACGCTTTTAAAGGTGCGCGAGAAGATCGTCGAGGCCATTCCTCTCGGCGTGCGCTACGGCATTGCCCCCGCCATCGGCCTGATGCTGATGAACGTGGGCCTTGGCTCCAACATCGGCATCTATGCCGAGGGCAACGGCTTTACCAGCCCCTTCTACATGATGCGCGACTTCTTCGGCGCGCTCACGCCCAGCGTCATCAAGGGCAGCATGGGCGAAGTCGGCTACAACACGATGGTTCTGACCGTTGTGACCGCGTTCCTCGGCGTATTCGTCATGGTCGTTCTCGCCAAGAAGGGTGTGAAGGCGGCGGTGCTGCTCGGCATGCTGTTCTCGTCTGTCATCTACTGGGCGGGCAGCGCCATCTTCCTGCATGTCAATCCATTTGAGAGCCTGGCCACCGCGAGCTTTGTCCCGCCTTTTGCCGATATGGTCTCCACCACGCTGTTCAAGTTTGACTTTGCGGGCTTTATGAACATCGGCTGGTTCACCGCCATCACGCTCGTCATCACCTTCTGCATGATCGACATGTTCGACACCATCGGTACGCTCGTCGGCACGGCCTCCCGCGCCGGCATGGTCGATAAGGACGGCAACATGCCCCAGATGAAGGAAGCGCTGCTCTCCGACGCTATCGGTACGGTCGCGGGCGCCTGCACCGGCACCTCCACCGTCACGACGTTCATTGAGTCTGCCTCCGGCGTGGAAGCGGGCGGCCGCACGGGCCTGACCGCGCTGACCACGGCCATCCTGTTCCTTGCCTGCATGTTCCTTGCCCCTGTTGCCGCCGTCATCCCCGGCGCTGCTACCTCCGCCGCACTCATCTATGTCGGCGTGCTGATGCTTCAGGGTCTCAAGAATGTGGACTTCAGCGACATGGACCAGATGCTGCCGGTGTCTATCATGCTCATCGGTATGCCGATCTCCGGCTCCATTGGTCATGCCATCGGCCTCGGCCTCATCTCCTACACCTTTGTCAAGGTCTTCTCCGGCAAGGCTAAGGACGTCAGCGTGCTGACCTATGTCATCTCTGCCCTGTTCCTCATCAAGTTCTTTGCTGTTGTGTAAGTGATAGTTCCGATTGAAAAAGAGAGCGTCTTCGGACGCTCTCTTTTTTTGCGTGCGGCGCTTGACAAAGCACAAGAAGGTGCTATAATAGCAACGCTTGTTGCAGAACAATAGTTTTAATAAGGGGGGATCCCATGCCGCCGAAACCGAAATTCACCAAAGAAGAAGTGACCGCTGCTGCATTTGCGCTTGTGCGCGAGCAGGGAGCCGACGCGCTGACTGCCCGAGAGCTTGGCGCGCAGCTGGGCAGCTCCGCACGTCCGATCTTTACCGTATTTGCCGATATGGCGGAGGTGAGGGAGGCTGTGTTCGCCAAAGCCAAGGAGCGCTTCGGCGCCTATATGGCTGTGGCGGAGGATTTTGATCCTGCCTATAAGATGCGCGGCATGCAGTGGGTCAAATTCGCACAGGAGGAGCCGAAGCTTTTCCAGCTTCTGTTCATGCGGGGAGAGGGAGGCGCGCCGGACTTTGACGAGGCCGTGCGCGTGAGCGCCTTTGACAGCGAGAAAGATCTGGCCATTATCCAGCGCGACTATCACGCCGATGCCGGACAGGCAAAGCACCTCTTCCGCCAGATGTGGATCTATACCTACGGCCTCTGCGTGCTCTGCGCCATGGGTATTTGCTCGTTTGACGAGCGGGAGCTGGCTGTGCATCTTGGCGAGATCTTCCACGGGATGATCTATGTGCTTACAAGCGGATCTGCGCCCTTCACAGGGGTACAGCCGGCAAAGCACGGCTCCGCCGAGAGCGACTTTGTGCGCCGGAACCATCCCGACCTTGGCGACGCGCGATGAGCGTGTATTGTGTCAAAAATGCCGGAAGATCCGGCACTGCAACCGCCGGTTGACAGATTTCCTGCCCCGCTTTCTTGCGAGCAACCGCCGGAAACGGTATGATGCGGCCATCAAAATCAATGCGCCGCAAGCGCATACCGAACAGGGAGGAGCATACCATGATCTTGGCAGACAAAATTATTTCCCTTCGCAAAAAGGCGGGCTGGTCGCAGGAGGAGCTGGCGGGCCAGCTCGGCGTGACACGACAGTCTGTATCCAAATGGGAGGGTGCGCAGTCCGTGCCCGATATGGAAAAGGTCGTGCAGATGAGCAGGCTCTTTGGCGTGAGCACAGACTATCTGCTCAAGGATGAGCTGGAGGAAGCAGAACCTCTGCCCGATGCGCCGGATGACCGTGCGCCGCTGCGCAGGGTAACGATGGAGCAGGCGGCGCGCTACCTGACCCTGCGCCGCGCCGCCGCGCCGAAGCTGGCGCTGGCGACATTCCTGTGCGTCATTTCGCCCGTTTGCCTGCTGATGCTTGCTGCGATGAGCGAGGTTCAGCGCTTCGGGATCCCCGAAAACGCGGCGGCCGGCATCGGCTTGTGCGTACTGCTGGCGCTGGTCGCGGCAGGTGTGTCGATCTTCCTTGCGCAGGCGGCAAAGGTGAAGGGATTCGAGTTTCTGGAAAAGGAGCCGTTTGAGACCGAATACGGCGTGAGCGGTATGGTGCGCGAGCGTCGCCGCGACTATCAGGATACCCACACGCGCCGCAACATCATTGCGGCGGTGCTGTGCATTCTTTCGGCGGTGCCGCTGTTTGCCGCAGCGTGCTTTGACACGGCAGATATCTATTATGTGGCGGCGGTCTGTGTGCTGCTGCTGATCGTGGGCATCGGCGCGACTCTCTTCGTGCTGACGGGGACTTACACCGGCGCGATGGATCAGCTGCTTGAAGAGGGCGACTACACGCGCCGCAGCAAGGCGCGCAGCGGCGTGCGCAGTACGATCAGCCTGATCTACTGGCTGGTCGTGACGGCCGTCTTCCTCGTTTACACCTTCGGCCCCAACGGCAACGGCCAGCCGCGGTATAGCTGGTTTATCTGGGCCATCGGCGGTGTGCTGTACGCGGCGGTGATGGGCATTGTGTCGCTCGTGCTGCATCATGAGGATAAAATGTAAAGTAAGCTTGACATATCGGCGCAAAACTGCTATGATGCAAGTAAAGCGAACTTGACATTGGAAAATAGTTCTTGACAACTTGAAATTAGCTGATATTATTTTGATATCAAAAAGATATGTAGACGGAAGTGAATATTATGGAGCATATTATTGAGATCGAACATCTCTGCAAAAGCTTCGGTGAGGTCAAGGCGGTGCAGGATCTGTCATTCCACGTGCAGCGAGGCGAGCTGTTCGCCTTTCTCGGTGTGAATGGCGCGGGAAAGTCTACCACCATCTCCATCCTCTGCGGACAGCTGGAAAAGGACAGCGGCAGCGTGAAAGTGTGCGGAGAGGATGTTGACCGCGCGCTTGCGCACATTTCACGCAGGCTCGGCGTGGTGTTTCAATATTCCGCGCTGGACGGCGTGCTCACCGTGCGCGAAAACCTGCGCTCGCGCGCCGCGCTCTACGGCATTACGGGAGAGCGCTTCCGCGCCCGCCTTGCCGAGCTTTCGGCGCTTTTGGAGCTGGAACCGCTGCTTGGCCGCACGCTCGGCAAGCTCTCCGGCGGACAGCGCCGCCGCATCGACATTGCCCGCGCGCTGCTGCACCGGCCGGAGATCCTCATTCTGGACGAGCCGACCACGGGACTGGATCCGCAGACACGCAGGCTGCTATGGGATGTGGTGCAGCGCCTGCGCCGCGAGGAGGAGCTGACGGTTTTCCTCACCACGCACTACATGGAGGAAGCGGCGGATGCGGACTATGTCATCATCCTCGACGGCGGCCGTATCGCAGCCGAGGGCACGCCGCTGACGCTGAAAAACACATGGACAGGCGACTTTCTCACGCTTTACGGTGTGACGGCGGAACAGGCGGCCGCGCTGGGCTATCCGTGCGAAACGATCCGCGATGCCGTGCGAGTCTCTGTGCCGGACCCCGCTGCGGCGACAAAGCTGATCGCGGCGCATCCGGAGCTTTTCACGGACTATGAGCTGACCAAGGGCAAGATGGACGATGTATTTCTTGCCGTGACAGGCAAGAAGCTGACGGGGGGTGCGGTAAAATGACAGGACTGGGTGCGCTGATCCGGCGCAACGTCAAACTGTTTTTTCATGATAAGGGGATGTTCTTCACTTCGCTCATCACGCCGGTGATCCTGCTGGTGCTGTACGGCACGTTTCTTGCCGGGGTGTACCGCGACAGCTTTACCTCGGCGCTCCCTGCCTATTTCAGCGTGGATGAGAGTCTTATCGACGCGACCGTCGGCGGACAGCTGGCCTCATCGCTGCTGGCGGTGAGCTGCGTGACGGTGGCGTTCTGTTCGAACCTGCTGATGGTGCAGGACAAGGTGAGCGGCGCGCGGTGCGATCTGACGGTCTCGCCCGTAAAGCGCTCCACACTGGCGGTGGCCTACTTCAGCGCCTCGGCGCTCACCACACTGATCGTGAGCATAACGGCATACGCTGTGTGCCTTGTCTATCTCTGGCGCATGGGCTGGTACTTATCGTCTGCGGATGTGCTGGCGCTGCTGCTCGACGTGGTGCTGCTGACGCTCTTCGGCGTGGCATTTTCCTCGTGCGTGAACGTGTTTCTAACGACAAGCGGTCAGGCTTCGGCGGTCGGCACGGTCGTCAGCGCGGGATACGGCTTTGTCTGCGGGGCGTATATGCCGATCTCGAACTTTTCCGAGGGGCTGCAGCGGACACTTTCGTTCCTGCCCGGCACTTACGGTACGAGCCTTCTGCGCAACCATGCGCTGCGCGGCGTGTACGAAGAGATGCGCGCGACCGGTTTTCCGGACGAGGTGATCGAGATGATTCGGGACTCCATCGACTGCAACCTGTATTTTTACGGCGACAAGGTGTCGCTTTCCGCAATGTACCTCATTCTTGTCGGCGCGGTACTCGCGCTGACGGCGCTCTATGTGCTGCTGAACGCCCTTGATGCGAAAAAGCGGCGCTGAGCAAAAACTGCGATCAAGAGAGAAAAGGGAGAAAGATTATGCTTACCATTGACCACCTGACCAAGACCTTTGACGAAAAAAAGGCTGTGGACGATCTGACGCTGCACATCGCGCCGGGCGAGATCTACGGCTTCATCGGCCACAACGGCGCGGGCAAGACCACCACGCTCAAGTCCGTCGTCGGCATTCAGCAGTTTGACTCCGGTGAGATTCGCATCGGCGGACACTCCATCAAGGACGAACCCCTTGCCTGCAAGCGGATGCTTGCCTACATCCCGGACAACCCGGATCTCTACGACTTTATGACCGGCATCAAGTATCTGAACTTTATTGCTGATATCTTCGGCGTGGATGCACAGGTGCGGCAGGAACGCATCCGCAAATATGCCGATCTCTTTGAGCTGACGAACGATCTGGCCCAACCCATCGCCGCCTATTCCCACGGCATGAAGCAGAAGCTGGCCATCATTTCCGCATGGCTGCACGCACCGCGGCTTATTCTCATGGATGAGCCGTTTGTCGGTCTTGATCCCAAGGCTGCGCACATTCTCAAGGGCATGATGCGCGAGATCTGCGACGAGGGCGGTGCGATCTTCTTCTCGACACACGTGCTCGAGGTTGCGGAAAAGCTCTGCGACAAGGTCGCCATCATCAAGGGCGGAAAGCTGATCCGCTCGGGCACGATGGAAGAGGTCAAGGGCGATGACTCGCTCGAGGAGGTCTTCCTGGAGCTGGAGGATGAGCAATGCTGAAGATACTGGTGAACAAACAGCTGACGGAGATCTTCCGCAGCTACTTCTATGATGCAAAAAAGAACAAAAAGCGTTCCAAAGGCGCGGTCATCGGCTATATCGCACTGTTTGTGCTGCTGATGGCCGGTATGCTCGGCGGCATATTCGCATTTCTGTCCGTCATGCTCTGCGGCACGCTGGCGGGGCTTGGCGTGGGCTGGCTCTACTTTGCGCTGATGGGGCTGCTGGCGGTATTCCTCGGCGCGTTTGGCAGCGTGTTCAACACGTTTTCGGGCCTGTACCTTGCCAAGGACAATGACCTTCTGCTTGCAATGCCCATCCCCGTGCGCACGCTGATGGCGGCGCGGCTGCTGACGGTCTACCTTATGGGTCTGATGTATTCCGCAGTCGTCATCGTTCCCGCGGTCATCGTCTACTGGGTCACGGTGTCGGCATCGGCAATGGCGATCCTCGGCGGCGTGCTGCTGACGTTCCTGATCTCTGTTTTCGTGCTGGTGCTTTCCTGCGCGCTCGGCTGGGTCATCGCACAGATCAGTCTTAAGCTGCGCCACAAGGGCATTATCACGGTTCTCGTCTCGCTGGTGGGCATCGGGATCTATTACTTTGCCTGTTTCCGCGCGAGCGACCTGATCAATGCGCTGCTGCTCAACGCCGTCACGCTCGGCGAGAAGGTGCAGGGCAGCGCATATCCTATCTATCTTTTTGGCCGCGTGGGAGAGGGAGACGGCATGGCGATGCTGCTCGTCTCGCTGGTGGTGCTGGCGCTTTTCGCGCTGGTTTGGTATCTGCTCTCGAAGAGCTTTTTGAAGGTCGCGACCTCCACAGGACACACGGCCCGCGCCGTCTACCGCGAAAAGCGCACGGAACGCCGCAGCGTTTCCTCGGCACTGCTCGGCAAGGAGCTTGCGCGCTTCGCGTCCAGCCCGAACTATATGCTCAACTGCGGCCTCGGCATTCTGCTGCTGCCGCTGGCGGGCATTTTGCTGGTCTGGAAGGGGGGAGAGGCCGTTTCAGTGCTGAACATGATCTTCGCTTCCCGCAGCGGCTGCGCAGAGGTACTGCTGTGCACGGGCGTGTGTACCATCGCATCGATGAACGATATGGCCACGCCATCCGTCTCGCTTGAGGGCAAATCCCTCTGGCTTGCACAGTCGCTGCCCACCAGCCCGTGGCAGGTGCTGCGGGCAAAGCTACGACTCCAGCTCGTGCTTACGGCTGTTCCCGCGCTGGTGCCGCTTGCCTGTATGGCGGTCATTTTGCCGCTCACGCCCGCACTGCTGCTTGCGGCGGTTACGGCGCTTGCGTACATTGCGTTTTCCGCCTGCCTTGGGCTGGTACTTGGCGTGGTACGGGCGAACCTGACATGGACGAGCGAACTTGTACCGATCAAGCAGAGCCTTGCGGTGATGATTGCACTGTTCGGCGGCTGGGCCTACGCGCTCGCCCTTGCGGGGCTGTATCTCTGGCAGGGCTGGAAGCTGGGCGCGAGCGTCTATCTCATGATTTTTGCACTCGTGACGCTGCTGGTTTCGGCACTGATGTACCGTTGGCTCAAAACAAAGGGCGCGTGCCGCTTTGCGGCGCTGTGAGCATAAAACCGCTCACCCTCTCCGCTTGATGGGCGTCGGTAAAACAGTGCTGACGCACCGGATCGAACAGCGCGCCGGAAAAACCGCGTGCGATCTTCAAGAAGCACGGTGACAGCGATCCGCGTGAAAGAATCTTCCCGCGAATTGCAACTGACATAAGGAGCTGTATATGGAGAGTTGAACGCTGCAGCAACTGCATTTACCGGCAGCACCGCGAATGCGCAACGACCGGCCAGATCAAAAACGGCAGCATTTGTGCTTGCGGACAATTCAAAGAAAAAATAAAAAGTGACGGGGCCTTTCGTTTGCGCCCCGTCACTTTTGTTCGGATTTTTACTTCACGCTGCCGTCGGCGTTGAAGACCGGCAGCTTTTCAAGGAACAGGATGTCCTTACGGTCGGCCGCGCCGCCTTCGGCGAGAACGGCCATACGGCCCGTGACGGTGCCGCCTGCTTTTTCCACGAGCGCCTCCATCGCCTTGAGCGAGCCGCCGGTGGAAATGACGTCGTCAACGAGCAGGATCTTTTTCCCGCGGATGACGGCCGCATCGTCTGAGCCGAGGTAGAGCCGCTGCTGGGCGACGGTGGTGATGGACTTGTCTTCGACGGAAATGGGGTCGGGCATATAGACCTTTGGCCCCTTGCGCGCGATAAAGTACTTCGCTGCGCCGCTCTGGCGCGCCATCTCGTGGATGAGAGGAATGGACTTGGCCTCGGCGGTGAGCAGATAATCGTATTCCACATCCGCTGCAAGCTTCAAAAGCTCGGCAGCGCAGCGGGTGGTCAGCTCCGCGTCGCCAAACATGATAAACGCGCCGATATAAAGCTCGTCTGTCACCTTGCAGATGGGAAGCTCGCGGTCAAGACCCGCGACGTGCATCGAAAAAGTCGCCATAAAAGGAAGCTCCCTTCACTTTTCACATCTTTCTCTTGCCGCCGAACCGGGCGGCAAACAAAACCAGTATACTGATTTGCGGAGAAATGTCAAGCGCTCAGACTTCAGTGTCGCCCTCAGGCATGACAAGCGCGCAGATGAAGTAGGCAATGATGCCGCTGCCGTAGGCAAACGCAAGCACGCCCCAGAGAATGCGCACGATGGTGGGGTCAATGTTGAAGTAGTCGGCAAAGCCGGCGCAGACGCCGCAGATCTTCTTGTTGTTACGGGACTTGTGAAGCTTTTTCTTTTCGTCCATGGTATTGTCTCCTTTTATCGTTGGTCCGCGTGGCAGAGCCGCACGGCCGTAGCTCGTTTGCGAATACAACTTCAGTATAGCACCAAATATTTTTAATGTAAAGTACCGCTTTTTCCGTGGCCGAGCGTGGAAAAAAAGTGAAACGACAGCGGCCAGAGAAGTCCGGCAGTGAGTACCATGCAGCAGTAGCGGATGCCGTCGGCGGGGCCGCTGCCCTGCCCGAACAGCGCGTAGAGCGGAGATTTGAGACCGGCTTTGACCGCTACGACCAGCATAAGCCCGAGTACAAGCTTTAAAAGCTGCGCCCACCAGACTGCCTGCGTTTCAAAGCGGATCGCGCGGTCGTCAACATAAACGGTGATGAGAATGCCGATGACACCGCCGAGCATGCACCAGGCATTTTTGACGGCGGAATCGAAATTGCTGAGATCGCCAGACGCTCCGCTGCGCACGCGTATGGCGTAGAAGAGAAAAACGAGCGCGGGCAGCAGCATCAAGAGCCATGTGTGCAGCAGATAGTTCGGGCGGCGCTTGGCTTCCTCCGGCACGGGTGCGAGCGCAAATACGAGCGCCGCTGCGATCAGCAGCGACACGCCCACGTCGAGCGGCGTGTGCACGCCGAGATAGAGCCGCGAGAACGCGATGAGCAGCGCGAGCACAATGCACATGATACGTACCCAGCGCCGGCGCGACGTGCGCGCAATGCCGCCGAAGGTGCCGACAGCGTTCTGAGTATGTCCGCTGGGGAAGGAAAAGCCCGTTGCCTGCGCGCGGGCGGCTTCGACGATCGGAAAGTCCGGGTCAAGCACCCACGGGCGCGGGATCCGGAAGGTGATCTTGAGCATCTGATTGGCGATGGTGCCGGCAAAGCCGACGAGCAGCAGGTAATAGCCCCGCCGCTTATCGACACACCAGAACACCAGCAGCGCGAGAACCATGAAAAATGTTTCTTCCCCCAGATGCGTCACCGCCGCCATGAGGGTATCGAGCAGCGGCGTGCGGATGGATGCGAGCGCGCGGAGAAAATCGAGATTGAGCGACAGAAAAGCGGACATAAAGACCCCTCCTTCGTCAAATTCACAGCTTTTTCATTGTAGCACGTGAAATTACCTCTTGCAACTTCCATTTTCCTGTGATATAAATGAAAACCAGTGAAATGCGCCGAAGGGGAAAATAGCGGGTCTGTGCCGCAAAGAGAGGACTGGTCGTCGGCTGGGAGCCAGTCTGCGGGATGCCGCTTGGTTCGCCCCCGAGCAGCCGCGAGGAAATGCGCGGCCGGTCAGCCACCGTTACGGGCAATGAGCGCGCGCCTTCGGGCGCGAATCTGGGTGGTACCGCGGAAGAAAGTCTTTCGTCCCGAGAGAGTCGGGAGGAAGGGCTATTTTTTTGCCCTTGCCGCCGATTTTTAAGACCCTGCAAATTTTTACCTGAAAAGGAGAAATGATATGAAACAGCAACTGGAAGCGATCCGCAAGACGGCGCTCGATGCGATCTCCAACGCCGGCAAGGCAGAGGAACTCGAAGCGCTGCGTGTCCGCTACCTTGGCAAAAAAGGTGAGCTGACCGCCGTTTTGAAGCAGATGGGCAAGCTCAGCGCCGAGGAGCGTCCCGTGATCGGGCAGCTCGCCAACGACGTGCGCGCCAAGCTTGAAGCGGACATTGAGGAAAAGGCGAAGGAACTTTCCGACAAGGCTATGGAGCTCAAGCTCAAGTCCGAGGCCGTGGACGTCACGATCCCCGGCAAGCAGGAGAAGATCGGCGTGAAGCACCCGATGTATCAGGTGCTCGACGAGATCAAGGACATTTTCGTCGGCATGGGCTTTGAGATCCTCGAGGACCGCGAGGTCGAGCTTGCCGAGTACAACTTCACGAAGCTCAACGTGGAAGAGGGCCACCCCGCCCGCGAGTGGAGCGACACGTTCTATTTCACCGAGGACAGCTCGATCCTGCTGCGCACGCAGACCTCTCCCATGCAGATCCACGCGATGGAGACGCGCGAGCTGCCCATCCGCATCCTTGCTCCCGGCCGCGTGTACCGCAAGGATGAGGTGGACGCCACGCATTCGCCGATGTTCCACCAGATCGAAGGCATGGCTATCGACAAGGGGATCACGATGGCAGACCTCAAGGGGACGCTCAACGAGGTCGTGCGCCAGCTCTACGGCGAGCACACCGTCACGCGCTTCCGCCCCCATCACTTTCCGTTTACCGAGCCGAGCTGCGAAATGGACATCCAGTGCCACAAGTGTCACGGCGCGGGCTGCCCCACCTGCAAGGGCGAGGGCTGGATCGAGGTGCTCGGCGCCGGCATGATCCACCCGAAAGTGCTCGAGGGCTGCGGCATCGACTCCACGGTCTATTCCGGCTGGGCGTTCGGCATGGGTCTTGAGCGCATGGCCCTTGGACACTTCAAGATCAGCGACCTGCGCTTGATCTTTGAGAACGATGTCCGCTTCCTGGAGCAGTTTTAAAAAGGAGGGCTGAAAGAATGATTTTAAGCAGAAATTGGCTCAACGAATTCGTTGACCTCAAGGATATCACCGATAAGGAATTCAACGATGAGATGACGCTCTCCGGCTCGAAGGTCGAGACCATCGAGCGCCCCGATGAAAATCTCAAGAATGTGGTCGTCGGCAAAATTCTTGAGATGAAGCGCCATAAGAACTCCGACCACATGTGGGTCTGCCAGATCGATGTCGGTCAGGCTGAACCCGTGCAGATCGTCACGGGCGCATGGAATGTTCACGTGGGCGATTATGTGCCCGCGGCGCTTTCCGGCGCGCTGCTGCCGAATGGCGCGAAGATCGAAAAGGGCGAGCTGCGCGGCGTGGAATCCAATGGCATGCTCTGCTCGCTCAGGGAACTCGGCATGACGGCGGAGCACGACTTCCCTTATGCCGTGATCACGCCCGCAGCTATCCTGAACGACTATCATCCCATCGACCCCGCCAAGCCCTCCATCCCAGCCGGCATCAAGCCCGGCGACAAGGTCTACGGCCCTGTGCTCTGCGGCCGCGTTGAGGCGGTGGAGCGCACCGACAGCGGCTACAACGTTAGCGTGAATGACGGCACGGCCACCCGTGCGACGAAGACTGCTTGCTCGAACCTCCACGAGGGTGACCTCGTCGCGTACAACACGAAGAGCGACACGATCTGCACGCTCGAAGACCTGCACGCCGAGCAGAAGGAATTCCCCCACTGTATCGCCGACGGCATCTTCATCCTGCGCGAAGAGGACGCCGAGCCGGGCCTCGATATGGCGCACATCCTCGGCCTTGACGATTCTATCGTCGAGTTCGAGATCACGCCGAACCGCCCCGACTGCCTTTCCGTCATCGGTCTTGCCCGCGAAGCGAGCGCGACGTTCCATCGTTCCCTCAAGCTGCATGAGCCCGAGCCGCACGGCTGCGGCGGCAGCATCGCAGAGCTCGTCGATATCGACATTGAGGACGGCGACCTCTGCCCGCGCTACACCGCGCGCATGGTGAAAAACGTCAAGATCGCGCCGTCCCCGCGCTGGATGCGCGAGAGACTGCGCAACAGCGGTGTGCGCCCCATCAACAACATCGTCGATATCACGAACTATGTGATGCTCGAATACGGCCAGCCGATGCACGCCTTTGACTTCAGCTGCGTCGAAGGCGGCCACATCATCGTGCGCACCGCGCGCGAGGGCGAGACCATCCAGACGCTCGACGGCAACGAGCGCAAGCTGACGCCGAACATGCTCTGCATCTGCGACGAGCACAAGCCCGTCTGCGTCGCGGGCGTCATGGGCGGCGCGAACAGCGAGATCGTCGGCGACACGGCGATGGTGCTCTTTGAGTCCGCTAACTTCAACGGCGTTTCCGTGCGCCGCACGGCCAGCGCCCTCGGCATGCGCACCGACGCCTCCTCCCGCTATGAAAAGGGCCTCGACATGATGAACACCATCAAGGCCGTCGAGCGCGCCTGCGAGCTCGTGGAGATGCTCGGCTGCGGCGAGGTCGTGGACGGCGTGATGGATGTGGTCGCCAAGGAAAAGGCTCCCACGGTCGTCAAGCTCGAGCCGGACAAGATCAACGCTCTGCTCGGCACCGACCTTGAGGAAGACCTGATGCGCGAGATTCTTGTTTCTCTCGGTTTCCTTCTGAACGGCGATGATATCTACGTGCCGTCCTGGCGCGGTGACGTTGAGCACTACAGTGACATTGCCGAAGAGGTCGCACGCTTCTACGGCTATAATAAAATTCCCTGCACGCTCATGCGCGGCGAGACCACGCGCGGCGGTTTTTCCGAGCAGCAGCGCTTCGACCGTGCCATCGGCGGCGCTGTGCGCGCGCTGGGCTACGATGAGATCATCACGTACTCGTTCATCAGCCCGGCGTATTACGATAAGATCCGTATGCCGGAGGACTCCCCGCTGCGCAACTCTCTGAAGATCCTCAACCCGCTGGGCGAGGACACCTCCATCATGCGCACGACCATCCTGCCGAGTATGCTTGAGATCATTGCGCGCAACTACAGCTACCGCAATAAAGCAGCGCGCCTCTACGAGCTTGGCAAGATCTATCTGCCGCGCGAGGACGGCTTGGCCGATGAGCCGAAGTACCTTTCCCTTGGCGCTTACGGCGACGGCGTGGACTTCTTCTCCTTCAAGGGCGGCATCGAGACGCTGCTGCACGAGCTGCGCATCACGGACGTCAAGTACGTTGCCTGCACCGATAACGCCTCCTACCACCCGGGCCGCTGCGCGAAGGTGTACGCGGGCGAGACGTATCTCGGTGTGTTCGGTCAGATCCACCCGCTCGTCGCGGCGAACTACGGCATGGACACCGAGGTCTACGCCGCCGAGCTGAGTTTCGATGCGATGTATGAAAAGCGCGGCGGCATCCCTGTTTATCAGCCGCTGCCGAAGTTCCCCGCCGTCACGCGCGACATCGCGGTCGTGTGCGACGAGGCCGTCACGGTCGGCGCGCTTGAGGAGAGCATCCGCCGCGGCGCGAAGGGACTTTTGAAAGAGGTCACGTTGTTCGATATTTACCGCGGTCCGGGCGTGGCTGCCGGCAAAAAGAGCGTTGCGTTCAATCTGGTGCTGCGCGCGGACGACCGCAGCCTGACCGGCGAAGAAGCGGACGAAGACGTGCAGTCCATCCTGAGCGCCCTTGAGGCCGACTACAACGCGGTGCTCCGTTGAGAATTCTTTAAGGAAACATTACGATTTGGTTACAGTTGACAGCGCTCCCTTTACTTTTTGAAATTGCGTTGCTATACTGTGTGCATGGAAAGGAGGGATCCAGACATGGAAGAATTCACCCGAAAATTTAATGTGGCGCAGGAAAAGGACGCGGAGATCCGGCATATCCTCACAACGGTCTATGCCGCGCTGGAGGACAAGGGCTATAACCCGATCAATCAGATCGTGGGCTATATCCTGTCTGAAGATCCCACCTATATCACCAACCACAACAATGCGCGCACGCTGATCCGCAAGCTCGACCGCGATGAGCTGCTGCAGACGCTCGTGCGCAGCTACCTCGGGAAATAAATTCCCGTCTCACTTCTCGATTTTGATCCCCTGAGGGCCGAAAAAAGGCTCTCGGGGGATCTTTATTTTCTTTTCGCGCCGCTTTGGTTGACAAGGGGGACGAAAAATGCTATACTGCAAAAAGTTACAAAACGGTTACAAAGTTACAAATTGGTTACAGGCTTATAAAGTTAGGAGTGGATCAAATGGCAGAAGCAACACAGGGCCTTATGTACCGCGACCACCCGCTGCGCCGTGTGGATAATCTTATTTACTACGGTTCGATGGCGGATAAATATATCGTGATGATGCAGGTGCTCGATACTGAGCCGCTCAAGGATATCACGCTGGCAAAGCGCGTATCCATCCAGCTGCAGCTGACGGACGCCAACCTTCGTTCGCGTGACCGCGTGGTGCGTTCAACGGAGAAGGGGAGTCTCGGTGAGGCGATGGAGTTTGCCTCCATTTGGCTTGAACGCGCCCTCAGCGGCAAGATGTGAGCTGAACGGCCGGATACAGACACCCATCTTTTCACGAAAGGAAATGACCACACGATGAGAATTCACTCAAGATGTCTTTCCGCGCTGCTTTCCTGCGCGCTTTCCGTCAGCCTTCTGGCGCCGATGACGCCTGCCAGAGCAGCGTCGGACGGCTCGATCCGCGATCTGGTTGACCGCGTGACGGTGCTGACGGAGTCCGTGCAGGCAGAGCCGGCGGACGATGCCGCGCTGGCGGAGCTGGATGAGATGCAGGCCACTCTGGAAGAGGCGGCCGACGCGGGAGAGGATACCTCTGTCACCGAAACGGTCACGATGATCGTCACAGGCGGCACGATCAATGTGCGCACCGGCCCGGGGACGGGCTATGACAGGATCACACAGGTCAAGACCGGCAAGCAGGTCGAGGTCATCGGCGAAACGGACGGCTGGTATCAGATCGCGTTCGACTCCACGACCGGTTGGCTGCTGGGCGAATATCTCCGCGACCCCGCGGATATCGACGGCTCTGTCGGCGCGCAGATCGTGGAGATGGCAAAGACGTTCCTCGGCACGCGCTACCGCTCCGGCGGTTCGTCGCCCAATGGGTTCGACTGTTCGGGCTTTACGCTCTACCTCTACGCCAAGTTCGGCTATTCGCTGCCGCATTCGGCTACTGCCCAGTATAAGAACTGCGGCTATGCCGTCTCCAAGTCTGAGCTTCAGCCCGGCGATCTGGTGTTCTTCTCGGATTCCTCTCATGCCATCGGGCATGTGGGCATTTACATCGGCGACGGTCAGATCATCCATGCGCGCTACAGCGTCGGCAAGGTGACGATCGACAGCCTTTCCACCAGTTACTACACCAACCGCTATGTCGGTGCAAAGCGCATCGTGTGACCGGCGGGACATATTAAGCGTGAAAAACCCGGAAAGCCGCGGCTTTCCGGGTTTTTATGTTATTTGTCGGCTTTGGCGTCATGCTCCGCCTGCCGGACAGCTTCCGCCTCGGCTTTGGCTTCGGCAAGCACCTTTTTCTCGCTTTTTGTTTTGAGCTGTGACTCGTCAAACCGCGCCCACAGATCCGGACGGCGCAGCATTGTACGTTTGTAGCTCTCCTTTTTGCGCCATTTGGCCACGTTTTCGTGGTGGCCGGAGAGCAGCACGTCCGGCACACGGCGGCCGTGCCATTCGTCGGGGCGGGAATACTGCGGATACTCCAGAAGCCCCGCCCAGTGGGACTCCTCAGTGAAGCACTCCTCCTCAGGCAGCACGCCCGGCACCATGCGGCAGATCGCGTCCGTTACGGCCATGGCAGGAATTTCACCGCCTGTGACGACAAAGTCACCCATCGAAAGCTCTTCATCCACGCACTCGTCGATAAAGCGCTGGTCGATACCCTCGTAGTGGCCGCAGACTAAAATGATGTGGTCGTAGAGCTCCTTCAGCTCACGTGCAACTGCCTGCGTGAACGTACGTCCGCAGGGGGAGAGATAGATGGTGTGACCGCAGCTGCCCGCCTCCTCGCACACGTGCGCCCAGCAGCGGTATAAGGGATCAGCCTGCATCACCGCGCCGCGCCCGCCGCCATAGGGATAGTCGTCGACCTGCATTTGCTTGTTCGTTGTGTAGTCGCGGATCTGGTGCGTCTTGATCGTGATATAGCCGCGCTCCTGCGCGCGGCCGAGAATGCTTACGTTCATCATCGCATCGACCGAGGCGGGGAAGAGGGTCAAAATGTCAATCCTCATCGGTCTCCAGCCCTTCCATCATGCGCACAGTGACCTCGCGCTTTTCCTCATCGACGTCCGTGATGAACACATCCTGCACCGCAGGGATGAGATAGCTTTTCTCCGATCCCTTGACCCTGTAGAGCTTGTGGGCAGGATAGGTCAGCACCTCCGTCACAGTGCCGACATAGGTGTGCGGAAAATAGTTGTAGACGTTCATGCCGACGATCTCAGCGTCAAAATGCTCATTCCTATCCAGCACCACGTCCGCGCGGCGGATGGAGAGCACCTTGCGTTTGAGCGCGGCGGCGGCGTCCATGTCGTCGATCTCCGGGAGCTTCATGAGTACCATGTCGCCCTGCACGCGCTTGCCCGTCGGGCGGAACGGCGCGCCGTCCATAAAAAAGGTCTTAAAGCTGCACAGCCGTTCCGGCGTCACA
The DNA here is from genome assembly GCA_934597535.1 of uncultured Oscillospiraceae bacterium. Lineage (GTDB taxonomy): Bacteria > Bacillota > Clostridia > Oscillospirales > Oscillospiraceae > Hominicoprocola. Next base: position 49,227 of record CAKTRT010000003.1, read on the forward strand.
TCCCACGGCTGCACCTTGACCTCGCCGCGCACACCGTGCGTATTCACGATCTGCCCGACCTCGATATATTCCGGTCGCGCGCTGGGCGGCGGCGTCTCCTTTTTGGAAAAAAGACCCATGCGTCATTCTCCTTTGCATTCATTCTATTGCTTTAAGTATAGCGGAATCTGCGGCCGATGGCAAGAGAAAAAGCGGCAGGGACAACCCTGCCGCTTCCGGATTCACTGCTTTCTGCGCCGGCGGCGGATGCGGTTGATGTGGCGCTCAAAATCGCCGCTGCCGATGAGTTCTGCAAGCACGTACTGCTCAAAGACCGGCACAGAGCAAGAGTAGAAGCCGACCTCGCGCTGAAACTGCTCGCTGAGCGCGGGCGGCAGCACCATGTAGCCGGCGCGCATCGAGGGCGCGATGGTCTTGGAAAAGGTGTTCATATAGATGACGGAGCGCTCCGGTTCCAGAGCAAAGAGAGTGTCCTCGCTTTTGGATGAGACGCTGAATTCCGAGTCGAAGTCATCCTCAACGATATAGCCGCCGCGCTCCGCTGCCCAGCGGATGTACTCGCTGCGCTTGCCTGCGCTTGCGGTCACACTGCTTGGAAAGCTGTGGAACGGCGTGACATGCAGTACCGTAGCTTTTGCGCGCGCCAGCTCGTCGGAACGGATCCCGTCACTGCCGAGGCGCAGCATCTCGCACTGCACTCCGTGTGCCTGATAGACCCTTCGGATCTTGTCGTATGATGGATCCTCCAGTGCAAAGATACGTTCGCGCCCCAGCAGCTGCACGATCAATCCGTAGAGATACTCCGCGCCGGAGCCGATGACGATCTGCCCCGGACGGACGCTGATGCCGCGCGAACGGAAAAGGTAGGCTGCAATGGCGCCGCGCAGCTCGGCGCAGCCGTTATTCGGCGACTTGACGAGGATGCTCTCGCCATATTCGCTGAGCACACGCCGCATCGTTTTGGCGAGCGAGGGAAAGGGAAATTCATCCTCCGTGCCGTGTGCGGCGCTCTGGCGGTGCACAGTTTCCGATTCAGAGACGGGGAAGCAGTCCTGCGCGGCAAAGCTCACAAAAAAGCCGCTGCGCTCGCGGGGCTCAAGATATCCCTCGTCGCACAGAATGGCCAGCGCGTGCTCCGCGGTGATGACGCTTACGCCTGTTTCAGCGGCGATGAGACGCTTGCTGGGCAGCTTCGTCCCCAGCGGATATACGCCGGCGACGATGTCGCGCCGCAGCTGATGATAGAGCTGCAGATAGGCGCGCTGTGCAGAGGAGCGGTCAACATAATAGCGCAGCATCATGCATGCTCCTGCGTGGCTGCGTCCGGCGAAGCTCCGGCGGCATCTGGAGCATGCTGGTTTACGGAAAGGGACGATCCGTCCGCCTTTTTGACCTTCAGCTGATAGAACAGGATCCCTGCGCAGACCAGCACCATCACGAACGACAATGCCTGCGATACGCGGATCGGCTCGCCGAAGAGTGTCCAGTTGAAAAGATACAGACTGTCCGTCCGCAGACCCTCGATCCAGAAACGGCCCACGCCGTACCAGAGAAAATAGAAGCAGGTGTTTTCCCCATCGAAGCGGCGGACACGCGAAATAAGGAAGTAGAGCAGCAGAAAACCGATGACATTCCACAGGCTCTCATACAAAAACGTCGGATGCACATCCACATACGTCGTGGCCGAGGTCCACAGCCTCATGCGCCACGGCAGATCCGTCGCTGCGCCGAAGGCCTCGCGGTTCATGAAGTTGCCCCAGCGGCCGATAGCCTGCCCGATGAAAAGCCCTTGGACGCAGCAGTCCGCCAAAGCCAAGAGCGACAGCTTTTTGCGCCGACAGTAGAGGAACGCCACAAGAAAGCCGGCGATCACACCGCCGTAGATGGCAAGTCCGCCGTCCCAGATGCGATAGGTGGCAGACCAGTTGATCGAGCCGTTGCTGCTGCGAAAGAGATCGAGGTAAAAGAGTACATAGTAGATGCGTGCGCCGAGGATGGAAAACGGAATGACCCACAGGATCGTGTCGATGATGTTGTCCCCTGTCAGGCCGTATTTCGGCGCCTGCTTCATGCAGAACCACAGCGCCAGCAGCATACCGGCAGCGATGATGATGCCGTACCAATAGATGCCGTTGCCAATGTCGATGGCTTTGGAAGGCGCGGTAAACTGCCAGTCGCCGAAAAGACCGGGAAAGCTGATGGGCGCGTCGGTAAAGTTCATGGGAGTTTCATCCTTCTTTCTTGGGTTCGATGATGGAAAGCGCGCAGCGTTCGCTGGTGAGATTTTCGCGCAGGAATCGCTCGATATCCGCCTTGCCGATGCTTTCGTAGACCTCGGGGAAGCGGAAGGGGTCAAAGCCGCGGAAGCAGCCGTCTACAAGGGAAACCGCCAGATTCTCAAAGGAATTCATCGCGCGCAGCGTTGCGCCGAAGCTTGCGCGGCGGATCTGCTCAAAAAAGTCGGGGTCGATCCCCTCGTGCGCGAGGCGCTGCGCTTCCGCAAGGATCGCGTCGCTTACCTTATGCGGCCGCTCGCTCTCGCCGCCGGCGCATAACACCGCGACGCCCGGCAGCTGGTCAAAGCCGCCGCCGAAGCTTGCGTTGATGAGTCCCTCGTCATAAAGACGCTGATAAAGCGGGGACGAGTCGCCCAGCAGAATGTCGCAGGACATCTCGCCGATGAGAGACTGGCGCATAAGATCCGCTTCATCTGCCGCGCACTTGAAGCCCACGAGAAACTGCGGCAGCGCGACTTCCATCTGCGTAACAGTCTCGTGCTGCACGGCAGCATCATCCTCCCGTTCGCCATAGCAGCGCGCGATCTCCTCGCCGCGCTCACGCGGCAGGACCTCGTCGGCCAGTGCGAGGACCGCGTTTTCATCCACGTCGCCCACAACGCACAGCGCCATGTTCGACGGGCAGTAGAACGCCTTGTGGCAGTCGTAGAGCGTATCGGCGGTGATGCCTGCAATGCTCTCCACGGTTCCGGCAATGGGAATGCGCGCGGGGGAGAAATGGTACAGGCAGGCGAGGAGCCGCTCGTAAACCTGCCAGTCGGGGGAATCTTCCACCATGCGGATCTCCTGCGCGATGATGCCGCGCTCCTTTTCCACGCTTTCCGGCGTGAAGTACGGCACAGAAACAAAGGAGAGCAGGATACGCAGGTTTTCCTCAAAGTGCTCAGTGCAGTCAAAGTAATAGCCGGTCATGGCGTTGGAGGTGAAGGCGTTCGGCTCCGCGCCGTTGCGTGAGAGCGTGACCATGGCGTTGCCGTCTGCCGTGTCGAACATCTTGTGCTCCAGATAGTGCGCAATGCCGGCAGGTGTGTCTATGCGCTGCCCTGCACGGATGAACTGCATGTCCATCCCGCCGTAGCGCGCGGCAAAAAAGGCGTATTTGCGGCGGTACTGCGGCTTGGGCACGATAAAGAGCTTCAGCCCGTTTGGCAGTGTATGCTCCAGTACGGTCTCACCCACAAGGGGATACAGTTTTTTATTCATCGGCGCTTTCCTCCTGCCCCGTCAGGAAATAAACGGTGTCGAGCGTCATGCTCTGCGCAGCGGCGGCAATGCGCTCGCTTGTCACGCTCCGCAGCGCTGCGATCAGCTCCTCCGCCGTTTCGCGGATGCCGGTGGCCGCCTGCCCAAGCGCATTTTCCTCCATGCGCCCAGCACTGTCGCCGCGCGCTTCAAGCGATGAGATGAGACAGGCTCTCGCGCCTTCGACCTCCCACGGTTCAAATTCGCCGCGCTGCACGGCCGCCAACTGGGCAAGGATCTCTGCCCTCGCCCGCGCCTGATCTCTGATCTCGATGCCTGAAGAGACCGTTACGATGCCCTTGGAGCGGTGATAGACAGACGAGGCGTAGTAGCACAGTGAGAGCTTTTCGCGCACATTCAGGAAGAGCTTGGAATTGCTGTAGCCGCCAAAAATAAGGTTGCAGAGCAGCATGGCGGGGGCGTCGCTGCTGGCAGCGCGCCAGCCCATCGAGAGCTTGCCCTGCGTTACATCCATGCGTTCGATGATCTCGCGCGGTGTTGGCGGCGCGCTGTACTTTTTTGCGGCAATCGGCGGCACGAGCGCCCCGCGCTGAAGCGGCGCAAGCGCGCGGGAAAGCGCGCCTTCTACGCGCTGCAGCTCTGCGCTGCCGCAGTAGAACAGCTCGAGGTGCGCTGTGGAAAGCAGCTGCTGATAGTAGCGGAAGAGCGTTTGATTCGTGATCCTCCGCGCGCGGGCGATGGTGCCGAAGCGGTCCACACCGTAGCGCTCACCGCGGCACATCTCCTGCAGGAGCCGCGCATCGGCGTAGTCGCGCTTGTCGTTGATGACACCGCGGATCAGGTCGATCAGATTTTGCTTTTCGCTCTCTACATAGTCGCTGAGAAAGCGGCCGTTGCGCGTTACCGGATCGAGCAGCAGCTCGCCCAGCAGATCGCATACCGGTTCAAGCAGCTTTTCTCCGTTTGGGACAAAAGCCTCGTCGATGAAGCCGGCAACGAAGCCAATGCACTGGTTTTCGCCCTTTTTGCGTACCGTGCAGCCGATCGAGGCGCCGTAGAGCCGGTCGAGCGCGGTGGACAGCGAGCGCATATCCGGGTGTGCCATCGTGCCGCGGCGCAGCACGCTCGGCAGGAGCGCGCCAAAGCTCGCCGTCGCCTCCTCCAGCGGTGTGATGAGCTGCACGCTCAGCGTGCCGGTCTTGAATTTTTCTGAGTGAACGTAGTTGAGATACGTTTCCGGTGCGATCTCGCGCCTGATCGGTTCCATCCCCGTGCCTCCTGTGGAAAAGTTGCTTTTAGGATACCACGAAACCGTGAACAATTCTACCATTTTTCTAAGGAAAGCGGCTCAAACGCAAAAATGCGGGAAATTCCCGGGGAGACGACATTTTTCTTGCGATTTTTCCTTGACAATTCTGATAAAATCATGTAAACTGATTCCTGTTGTAAAGCGATATAACTTTACACAAGAATCTGCACAAGGAGGAACCCCATGAAAAATCAGACCTTTCGCATGACGATGCTCTTCGACTTTTATGGGGAGCTTCTCACCGACCGCCAAAAGGAATTTTACGATCTTTACTACAACGAGGATCTGTCCCTGTCCGAGATCGCCGAAAATTACGGCATCTCCCGGCAGGGCGTGCGCGATGTCATCGTACGCGCGGAGAACTACATGACCGAGATCGAGGATAAGACGGGGCTGATCAAGCGCTTCATGCAGCTTCGGCCTCATGCCGAAAAGATCAGCGAGGCGGCGCAGCAGATCAGGCAGCTCAATTTCCGCCGGTATGAGGACCGCCAGCTTGAAGAGCTTGCCGGCGTGATCGAGACAGAGGCGGCTGCACTCAAGGAGTAACACATGGCATTTGAAGGACTGAGCGAAAAGCTCAACGCCACATTCAAAAATTTGCGCGGCAAGGGCCGGCTGAGCGAAGAGGATATCAAGCTTGCAATGCGCGAGGTGCGGCTTGCGCTGCTCGAAGCAGACGTGAGCTACAAGGTCGTCAAGGACTTTGTCAAAACCGTGTCCGAGCGCGCCGTCGGCGCCGAGGTGCTCGACAGCCTGACGCCTGCCCAGCAGGTCATCAAGATCGTCAATGAAGAGTTGACAGCGCTCATGGGCGGCGCCAACGCGAAGCTGGCCTTCGCCTCCAAGCCGCCGACGGTCGTCATGATGGTCGGCCTGCAGGGCGCCGGCAAGACGACGAACGTCGCCAAGCTCGCAGGCTACTTCCGTAAGCAGGGCCACCGCCCGCTGCTCACCGCGTGCGACGTGTACCGGCCCGCGGCCATCACGCAGCTGCAGGTCGTCGGCAAGCAGCTCAATATCCCCGTTTTCGAGATGGGTCAGGCCGACCCCGTTCACATTGCACAGGAAGCCGTCAAGTACGCGCAGGATCACGGAAACGACATCGTCTTTCTCGATACGGCAGGCCGCCTGCACATTGATGAGGCGCTGATGGATGAGCTTAAGCGCATCAAGGCTGCCGTCAAGCCGACGGAGATCCTGCTCGTGGTCGATGCCATGACCGGTCAGGATGCGGTCAATGCGGCCACCGCCTTTGACGAGGCGCTCGGCATCGACGGCGTGGTACTTACCAAGCTCGACGGCGATGCGCGCGGCGGCGCGGCCCTTTCGATCCGCGCGGCCACCGGAAAGCCGATCAAGTTCATCGGCACAGGCGAAAAGCTTGACATGATCGAGCCTTTCCACCCCGACCGCATGGCTCAACGCATTCTCGGCATGGGCGATGTGCTTTCGTTCATCGAGCGCGCCGAGCAGAGCATCGACGAGGAAAAGGCCAGAAAGCTTGAAGAGAAGCTCAAGAAAAACCGCTTTACGCTCACCGATTATTACGATCAGCTGCTCCAGCTCAAGAATATGGGCAGTCTTGAGCAGCTGGCCGGTATGATGCCCGGTCAGCTCGGCAAACAAATGGCAAACGCCGAGATCGATCCGAAGATGATGGCGCATACCGAGGCGATCATCCTCTCGATGACCCCCTATGAGCGTGAGAATCCCGCTGTTCTCGGTGCGAGCCGCAAGCGTCGCATTGCCGCCGGCTGCGGACTTGAGGTCGTGGATGTCAACCGTCTGCTCAAGCAGTTCGAGATGATGCAGAACATGGTCAAGCAGATGAGCCGCGGCAAGATGCCTGCCGGAATGGGCGGCTTTGGAGGCGGCGGCCGGATGCGCGGCTTCGGGCGCAAAAAGCGTTTCAAATAAGTTGATCGAGTGCACAAGCATTTCATCATAAACACAAAACAAACATATTTTTGGAGGTACAAAACCATGGTTAAAATCCGTCTGCGCAGAATGGGCGCCAAGAAGGCTCCTTTCTATCGTGTCGTCGTTGCCGACTCCCGCTATCCCCGTGATGGCCGCTTCATCGAAGAGATCGGCACCTACAATCCTTGCGTTTCTCCCGCTGAGATCAAGATCGATGCCGAGCGCGCTCAGGAGTGGATCAAGACCGGCGCTCAGCCCACCGATACGGTTCGTGAGCTGCTGAAGAAAGTCAACGCGCTGTAATCCCGGGGTGGCAGGAACATGAAAGACTTGCTGCTCTACATCGCCCGCAGCCTTGTTGAGCATCCGGACGACGTTACCGTCACGGAAAAACAGGGACCGGACGAGCTTACGTTGGAGCTGCGCGTCGCACCTGACGATATGGGCAAGGTCATCGGCCGTCAGGGCAGGATTGCCAAGGAGATCCGCACGGTCGTCCGCTCCTACGCCCAGCGCACCGGCGTAAAGGTATCTGTCGATATTGTAGACTGATGCTGGAAAAGCGTTCCTGCTTCGGCGGGAACGCTTTTTAAAAAGTGTGGAAAAGGCGCTTGACGGGCGGGAGAAATTGTGGTAAAATCTATTTTGCGTTTGAGTAAGACTCAAGGGTGCAAATGAATAAGCTGGTGTAGCTCAGTCGGTAGAGCAGCTGATTCGTAATCAGCAGGTCATGTGTTCGAGTCACACCACCAGCTCCAAAGTAGACAAAACCTGCGTGTAACGATAGTTATACGCAGGTTTTGCCTTTTACTGGTGAAATCAGACAAAAACTCAGTCTGACTACTGGACACAATTACATATCAATGAGACAAATAAGCAGGTTTGAGGAGATAGACGATTCCTCAAACCTGCTTTTATTGATGTTTAAGAAAGTGAGGCAGCTATGAAACTTCCGTATGGCTATGTTTTGATCAAAGGAAAAATCGCAGTACATGAAGAAAAGGCGGATGTGGTCCGCAGCATCTTTGACGCTTATCTCGCCGGAGCCAGCTTAGGAAAAATCGTTGATATGCTCTTCGCAAAAGGCATCCTCTCTCCGACAGGAAAAACAAAATGGACCAGGGCGGCCGTGGATAAACTTCTGACGAACAAAAAATATATCCCATTGGTTGGTATTAGGGTATACATGGACACACAGTTTGAGAGGGCCAAGCGTTGCAACATAGATTACGATAAGGCTGGGCATCCACGCAAGGCAGTCAGGTATCGGTCTCCAGTTTTTGAGACAAAATGAGACTATGCAGAACCCAGTTCTCTTGTTATACTGGTAAAAAAGGAGAATGGGTTATGAACGAGAACGAACTATGTGAGCGCTACATACGCCTAGCATTTCAATATGAGTCTGCCATTGACGCACTTCTGACAAAAGGATTGATCGATATGGAAGCGGCCGGTGCAGCAAAAGAGCGATTCTATGATACGCTGAATGAGGAAAGGCTACTGGCCACACAAAAAATCAGGGACTATCATGAATCCATCAGTCTGTATATGAGAACGCTGGCCCATGATGGCATGGTTTCACTGACAGAACTGGCAAGGCAGTATTCCGATGAGTCTCCAGGATATGTGATCCAAAGCTGGATGCGTAGCCGGAACACATTAGAGTTTCTCCGCCAGTGGGAATTGGATCAGAATGCCGAATTCGATGACCAGGTTTGCGCAGAGCTGATCCGCCAAGGGCATACCACCTCTCTGACCATTACGCCGACGTTGTGGATCCGACGGACTCATGCGGTGGGGCTCCATGTCAAACAGGGAAAAGGCGGAGGCGTGAACGCTTACCCTGAAATTGCGGCGGATTTCCGGTTGTGGCTCGATCCAAAGGAACGGCTGGAAATTATCAGAGAGACAATAAGTGCTAATCTTTAGATTGATGCACTAAGGAATTACACCCAATTGGGAAATTTGGAATCGCACTGAAAGAAGTATCGGAGTCAGTTGGGTTGGGACAAATAGATTTTCTGGAGGCGAGCTTATGAAACTTTCAAAGATTATCATTGAAAATTTCCGTTCTTATTCGCATAGAGTGGAATTATCAATCGAACAAATCACAGCAATTATTGGAAAGAATGATATTGGAAAGTCATCGATTTTGGATGCCTTGGACACTTTTTTCAATCAGAGCAAATTTGATTTGACTGATAAAAACATTCATTCATCAGATAATCCGGTAATTATTGGATGTGTTTTTTCAGACCTTCCAGAGGAAATCGTATTGGATGACTCTGTCTCAACTACTCTCGAAGCTGAGTATTTGCTAAATGAAGACAATCAATTAGAAATATGGAAAGAATATTCCCCAAGTGGTAAAGAAAGTATATTTATTGTTGCAGTACATCCAGTAAACGAGCCGTATGATAATCTTTTACAGAAAAAGAATACAGAGCTGAAACGGCTGATTCAAAGTGCAGGGTTGCAGGACACAGTTAATCAGACAATTAATTCAGAGATGCGTCATGCTTTATGGGAATCTATTGGGGATCAAATTAGGTTAGAAAAAAGGCACATAGCTGCAGATAAAGAGGAGGCTAAAAATATCTGGCTAAAACTCTTACCTGCGTTACCAAAGTACAGAATCTTTCGCGCTGATCGCCCTAGCACAGATGATGATTCGATTGCCCAAGATCCAATGCAGGTTGCCATGAAAGCGGCTATTGAGGAGAACCAAGCTGAACTCATACGGATTGCTGAAAACATCAAACAGCGCGTGTCGGTTGTAGCAAATCAGACAATAGAAAAGCTCAGAGATTTTGACGAGACATTGGCATCGACCCTCACTCCAAAGTTCAAAAAAGAACCTGCCTGGGACAAAGCGTTTTCTTTTTCGCTGACTGGCGACGAGGATATTCCTGTCAATAAACGCGGAAGTGGCGTCAGACGTTTAATACTCTTCAGTTTTTTTCGGGCGAGTTGTGAGGAAAACCTTGATGGTAATACGGATGTTATATATGCGGTGGAAGAACCGGAGACTTCTCAACATCCTAATTTTCAACAGACCATAATTAATACTTTCCTTCAAATGACGGAAAATCCGCACTGTCAGATTTTGTTTACAACGCATGTTCCTGGTCTCGCTAAATTAGTACCTATTGAATCATTGCGTTATATAACAAATGGTGAAGGATACCCGGAAATTGAAACTGGTACAGATGGGGTCGTAGCGAGAATTGCTGATTCTTTAGGTGTGCTTCCTGATATAACACCTCCACTTGCGCCGTATAGAAACATCCGCCTAATTGTGTGCGTTGAAGGTGTTAATGATATTCTTTTTTTACAAACATTAACAGATGCCCTACATAAAAATCACCCCGAAATAACACCAATTTCATCCTGCCCAGACATAATGGTTTTGCCAATGGGCGGAAGTTCATTACAGGAATGGGTCAATCATAATTATCTTCGGAAATTAGGAATTCCTGAATATCACATTTATGATAGTGATTGTACCAATGCTCATCAGCAAGAATGTGACTTGGTCAATCAACGGACTGATGGTTCAAGCGCGAGGATGACTTCGAAACGCGAAATGGAAAACTATATTCACCCCGATGCCATTCGAGCGATATATGGTGCAAATTTTGAAATTGATGATAGAACAGATGTACCTCATATAATATCCGATTATTTGAGGTCTCAGAATTTACCGGGGGCCAATCCCAAAAATATAAAAAGAAGACTCAATGGAGAAGCTACGCAGTACATGACACTAGAAATGCTCAAAGAATGGGATCTAAAAAACGAGGTTCTGTCCTGGATTTGTGATATTTTGCAGCTAGATATCAGCACATACATATAAGTAGATTATCCTTGTTGTTCTATGATTCTATTACATTCCTTGCTATAATTTGTGATGTAGTACCTGCATCTTTTCCATCAACGCAAGGCAAAAAGCATCGAAAACTTCGGTTTTCGGTGCTTTTTTTGTTACAAAAATGCCGCAAATGTTGTGGGTCAGGGTGTGGGTCAAACTTTGACCCACACCCTGACCCACACAACGAATGCACGGAAAGGGTGAAAGAGCACTGGAGAGGAAATTGCTTCCTTTCCGGTGCTCTGCTTGCCTGCGGGACTTATCGAATCTGTGCCATGAAGCTGCCCATTTTCTCCGCGGCCTTTTGCTGCATTTGCCGCGTGGCGTGGGTGTAGGTTCGCAGGGTGAATCCCACGTCGCAGTGACCCAGCATGCTGCTGGTGAGGATGGTGTGGTTGACTTCGCCGCATACTGTTACACCGCTTTCATACCGCTTCCCCATTGCAAAGATGGCAGCTCGCAGTGCACCGACCGAGGCTGCTGTCAACCTGTTCGGGGATTCAAAAATGGCGGGGAGCAGCAATGTGCTGTTCCCCGCCTTTAGGAGCTATGCAAGAAAGAAACGGGACTGACGCCTGCCTCAGAGCAGCTCGCAGAAGGTCTGCACGCGGGTGCGGATCTGCTCAAAGCTGGCGTTCTGCTGGTCGATCTCAATGCTGGCGCAGGGAATGCCCGCTGCGCGAAGATCCTTTTCCAGCCACGGCTGGTCATATTCCTCAGGGTCGCAGAACTTGACCATGCAGTTGATGACGCCGTCCGCGCCGGTGTCGGCACAGAGCCTTGCAAGCTCCCCGCCGCGAGGCTTGCCCAGCTCGTGGATCAGGCTGCACCCATAGCGCTCGCTCCATTGCAGGGCAAGGCGCTTGAGTCCGCCGCCGCCATTTTCCGGCGTATCGGCGCGGAACTGCTGCGATTCCTGCACAAGATCGTCCGCGACAACGGCAATGCCGTTGTCGGCAAGAATATCGAGCACCTGCTCCGGCTCGCACATGATGCCGGTGAGCACGAGTCCGGCTCCGGCATCAGCGTGTTCAGATCCGTCAAGGAGATATTCGGCTTTGCAATGGGAACCTTCGGCTGTGATGCGGCCTTTCGGGCATTGGATGGCGAAAGAGCGGAGGCGGTGCAGCATGGCTCCCTCCAGACCTGCTTTTTTGCGCTTCTGCTGCCGTGCTCAGTAGCGCCGGTCCAGGATATCCACCACATCGGCGAGCGCGCCGTCTCTGCAATGACAGACGATGTGTGCGCCGCTGGCCTTGACCGCGTCTGTCGCATTCTCCGGTGCAAAGCCAATGGCCGAGATCTCCAGCATCGGGATATCGTTGTTGTGGTCGCCCACGCAGTAGATATCCTTGCGCGCGACGCCGAGGAGCTTGGCGAGCTTCAGGATCATGCCGCCCTTGGTCGCACCGCGGCGCGTCAGCTCCAGCAGGTGGTCGCTGGAGAAGATCAGCTCATAGCATTCGCTCCAGCTCTGGCTGCGGATAAAGCGATATACTTCGTCCAGCAGCGGCTTTTCCTCTTCGAACAGCAGCTTGATGATCGGCAGATCCACCTCGCGGAAGCTCTGCACCTCCACCGTGCCCGTGCGCGTCAGATGTTCGTGGTTGCGGGAAAACTCATTCGGATGCAGCACATGGATGCGCCGGTCGTCATGGTAGACCTCAAAGCAGAGCGTGGGAAAGCGCGCAAGCAGCACTTCCACGTGGTCGTAGATGGCCGCGTCCAGAAATGCAGTCTCCACATATTCGTTTTTGGCGAAGTCGTAGATCGCCGCGCCGTTTCCGATCACGCACGGCGCATTGAGCGGCAGTGCCGGGGCGAACGGCGCAAAGGCCGGCAGCGCGCGTCCGGTCGAGACCGTGAAATAGCCGCCGTTCTTCATAAAATACTCCACCGCCGCGCGGTTGCGCGCGCTCATCGGCGGGATATCCTCGCCGCGCTCAAGCGCGCCCTGCGTATAAACGAGCGTATTATCAAAGTCGCTGGCAAGCAGCACATTTTTGAATTTCTGCATGGGCGTCCCCTTCCCTGTTTCCCTCGTTTTCATATCCCAGTATACCACGGCGGGGGAGAAATGAAAAGGGAGGTTTTTGCGCGCAAAGGCGGGGGACGTCAGTCAAGAATGTCAAATTTCCCCTCGATAAAGTGACGGTAATCGGGACTCTCTGCCGCATTCTTGTATTCTTCCCGCATGGTTTGCCGCACCCACGCGCGCAGCGGCTCGCTTGCCTGTGAATAGCGCAGAATGCGCAGCAGACCCGCCTTTTCCGCCCGGAGAATGGCCTCATAGGCGTCGGGCACAAACTCGCACGAGGCGACCTTTACCGCCTGCTCCGACGCGGCCGCAAACGGTATGTCCTGAACGGGAAAAGCGTTTGCAGGCTCCGCGCTGTAGATGTAACCGGAAACGCCGGCATACGTTTCCTCCAGCGCGTTCGGATAGTATTCCTCCAGCCGCTGTACGCCGTCCGGGTCGAAACCGTAGGGGCCCCACTTCTGCCATTTGCCCGTATGGGCAAAGCCCGTCTTGCGGCAGTATTTTTCAACGGCGTTACTCAGATAGACCAGTGTGTTCTCCCGCTTTTGTGAAAGATAGACGAGCGGACGGCCGTGGTTGGAAATATGCGGCGTGAGCAGTTGCAGCCCGCCGACGGGCGAGGCGTGGTAATACAGCATGTGCAGCTCCTTTCCGCTTTTTGGAAAGACCGCCGTGAAACATTTGTGTTTCGCGGCGGTCCGGTTCCAATCTTATTCGCCCTTCGATGCGGCGCTTTCGCCGCCTTGACCGCCGCCTTTGCGGCGACCCCGTCCGCCGCGGTGACTGCGGCGGCGCGGCTTGCTTTCGCTGCCGCCGGCGCCCTCGGCCTTTGGCGGACGAGGCGGGCGTGGAGCTTTTGGCGCATCGGGGGATTCATTGTTCGGCTTATTTTGCCGCGCGGCGCGGCGCTCACCGTTCCTATCGGGATTGCGGGGCGGACGTTCGCTGCCCGGCTTGTCGCTGCGGACGGGACGCTCGCTGCGCTTTTCAGCGGGCTTGCCGTCCTTTTCACCCGCGCTCTCGGCCCTCGGCGCGGCGGCTCTCTCGCCGCCTTCCCCGCAGCCCTTGCTGCGGCCTCGTCCGCCGCGATGGCTGCGGCCGCCTCTGCGGGAGCGGGAGGGACGCTTTTCCTCCTCCTCTTCGGCAGGGAAGCCCTTCTTCTCGGCCGGCGGTGCCCACTTCTCCGCAGGAGCGATAGGCCGCGCGGAGAAGAAACTGACCGCCAGCTGCGGTTCCTCGGTATCCGGCTCCTGATAGCGCTCGGGCAGCTCGGCGGGCAGCTCGATGCCGTCGCGCGAACCCTTGCCGTTGCGCAGGACGCGGATCTCACAGTTGCGGTAGCGCTTGGGGCTTTCCGGCTGGCCGTCCAGCCGGACGACCACCTGCTCGCGCAAAATGTCCACACTGCTGACGTTACCAAGTCCGTCTGGCGTTGCGACGAACGAATCCTGCTTGGGGCAGCGGCGCACCGCGTCCTCGTAGGCATTCTGCTCGTATTTGAGGCAGCACATGAGCCGGCCGCACGTGCCGGAGATCTTCGTCGGGTTCAGGCTGAGATTCTGTGTCTTGGCCATTTTGATCGAGACGGGGACGAAGTCGTCCAAAAACTGTGAGCAGCAGAAAGGTCTCCCGCAGATGCCAAGGCCGCCGAGCATCTTCGCCTCGTCGCGCACGCCGATCTGACGCAGCTCGATGCGCGCGCGGAACACACTGGCTAAGTCGCGCACGAGCTCGCGGAAGTCCACGCGCCCGTCGGACGTGAAGAAAAAGATGATCTTGCTGCCGTCGAAGTTGCTCTCCACGCGCACGAGCTTCATGTCGAGCCCGCGCTCCAAGATCTTTTTCTGGCAGACCTCAAAGGCGTTCTTTTCCCGGGTCTTATTGTAGGCGTAGGTGCGATCGTCGTTTTCCGTCGCTACGCGCACGAGCGGGCGCAGCGGCTGGACGACCGCGCCGTCGTCCACCTCGTGGTTGCCGGAAACGCACTGGGCGTATTCCAACCCCTGCGCGGTCTCGACGATGACGAACTGGTTGGGTTCGACCGCGATGCCGTGCGGGTCAAAGTAGTATTCCTTACATCCGCCGCGAAAGCGGACACCGATCACTTCTGTCAAAGGAGTTCCTCCAATTCAACGGCGAAGCCGCCCAGAGTGGGGCCTGCGCCGACGTTATAGGTGCAATGGCCGCGATAGGTCTGCAATAGATCTATTGTGCCGAGTATTTTGGCTTTTGTCAAGCGGGAAGCGATAAGATGCGCGCTCTCCGCCGTCTCCGCGTGCGGCGGGACGCCGTAGAGCGAGAGAAGCGCGGCGGCAAACAGCAGCCGCGTCTGTTCGAAAAGAGCGCCCAGCTCGTCGCGCGTGAGCTTGCCGGTCTCAAGGCGGGTGAGAAAGGCCGCGCGAGAGGCGCGGTTCCCGTCCGCAATGCGGCGGGCCAGCTCGAAGGCGCGCTCATCCGTAACGGCGGGAGCATCCTGTAAAAGAGGGGAGAGCTTGACCTCCTCGCAGCGGGAACGAATGGTCTGCAAAAGCGCGGCGGAATTCTCTGCACAGAAGAAAAACGCCGCGTAGGCAGGCCCTTCCTCCACCAGCTTCAGGAGGATATTCTGATCCTTCTCCGTCAGCACGGAGCAGTCCTCAAAGATGTAGACCTTGCGCGCGCCCTCGTTCGGGCGGATGAAGGCGTCGGCGCGCATGGCGCGCACCGTGTCGGCGGAAAGCTCCTTGTGCTCTGCATCGCGCACAAAGCTCACGTCGGGATGGATGTCCTGCATCACCTTGCGGCAGGCGGGGCAGGCGAGGCAGGGTTTGCTGTCCGCCGTGCACTCCATCGCGGCGGCGGCGTAACGCGCAGCGTCGGTGCGGTCACCGCTGCCGCTGAAAATGAGTGCGTGCGACAGCGCGCCGTTTGCAGCGGCGGCGCGCAGGCGCGCGGCCGCTTCGGTTTTAGCAAAAGCGCTCAGCTCCATCATGGACGACCCTCTTGAAGACCTTAAAAATACAGGAATAGTATAGCGCAAAAATCAGCGACATGCAAGAAAATCTGCACGCGGAGGCACAAAAACGGCGATGTTTCATGAAAAACGACGTGTATCTTACAAAAAGGTCAAAAAAGAGACAAAAAATTTCGTGAGTTTATATTGAAAGTCGGGACAATTCTGTCTATAATAGTAGGGCTTTGATATTTGTTTTATCCGGCGATACATTTTTTATGGAGGAAAACCTATGAGCAAAAAGTATGTTTACCTGTTCTCGGAAGGCAACGCCACCATGCGTGAGCTTCTGGGCGGCAAGGGCGCGAACCTTGCTGAGATGACCAACATCGGTCTGCCCGTCCCCCAGGGCTTCACCATCACCACCGAGGCCTGCACCCAGTACTATGAGGACGGCCGCAAGATCAACGACGAGATCATGGCTGAGATCATGGAATACGTCGCCAAGATGGAAGAGATGAACGGCAAGAAGTTCGGCGATCTGAAGAATCCGCTGCTGGTTTCCGTTCGCTCCGGCGCGCGCGCTTCCATGCCCGGCATGATGGATACCATCCTGAACCTCGGCCTGAATGACGACGTCGTCGCCGCCATGATCGCAGGCAACCCCGATCCCAACTTCGAGCGCTTCGTTTACGATTCCTACCGCCGCTTTATCCAGATGTTCTCCGACGTCGTTATGGAAGTGGGCAAGAAGTACTTTGAGCAGCTGATCGACGCGATGAAGGAAAAGCGCGGCGTCAAGCTCGACATCGAGCTTACCGCTGCCGACCTCAAGGAGCTTGCCGAGCAGTTCAAGGCCGAATATAAGCAGCAGATCGGCGAGGATTTCCCCTCCGACCCCAAGACCCAGCTGTACGAAGCCATCCGCGCCGTGTTCCGCTCCTGGGACAACCCGCGCGCAAACGTCTATCGCCGCGACAACGACATCCCCTATTCCTGGGGCACTGCCGTCAACGTCATGCCGATGGTCTTCGGCAA
>CAKTRT010000004.1 GCA_934597535.1 uncultured Oscillospiraceae bacterium
TTTTTCTTCTTGCCATGGATTCAGCTCCTCTCCGAGAATATCTGTCAGGAAGTTGCCTACTACGGTCGAAGCATACTGGTTGGCGGGAAGTGCTTTTTTGTGACCTCTGTGTTCCCCGGCGGCGCATCGGCAACGCCTACGGACAAGCTCCTGCAGCTCATCGACACGAAGTTAGAGCGGGAGCATCATGAGCAGTAAAATTCCGGTAGACTTGCGAGAGCCGGTGCGGTATACTTCGTGTTACCGTACCGGCCTGCCCCAACGAAAAGGAGGTAACTATGGCAGGTCAAGAAAATCAGCAATACACCGTACTCTACGGGCGGCTCAGTCAGGAGGACGAGCGGGCCGGAGAGTCCAACAGCATTCAGCATCAAGAGTTAATATGTAAAGGGTGGTTTCTGCCACCTAATACATATGACTGCGGCTCATTTGTGGTGAATTGAAAATATGCAACTTTCTCTGTTTTTGAGCCTTCATATAGAAGGGTTTATTCCTTACCATGTACAGGAGGCTCCAATATGACCGAAGAAAACTATGATTATCGCACAAGTCAAACCGTTGATATATCTGCGCTTTTTGAAATTCTATAATTACACGCCAACCAACTGAAAACTTGAGATCAGATGATCTTGAGGCTTTTTGCAGCTTTTCGCAGCGGAATGTGTGTTTTTGAATCGCATGACGCTTTCAAAAGCGCACAACTGAATAGCACGCCAAAGTCATGGATCTACAGGAGAACTTTGGCGTGGAAATGAACGGCGATCTGCCTGCAAAAGCAAAGGAGGCAGGGAGATGACCGTGGAGGATGCGCATTCGCAAGAGGAAGAAGTGAACGCGGCACATATTGCAGAAACGGCATGAACGGGCTGCCTGCGGCGGCGCGGCTTGCAGGCCGCTGAACCGTAGTAAAAAGCCCTTTTGTATGGCAGATCGCGAAGCCATACAAAAGGACTATTTATCGTTTCGATAAAGAAATTGAGCAATCAGTCGGCGCGCCGTTGAAGATAAGGGATCTTACCTTATCGCAGGCAGCAATCCTGATAATCTGTTGACCGCTCCGAGGATATAACTTTCTTCATTTTGGGCAGATAACGAAAATACCGGAGAGATATCCCGCCGGTATTTACTTGTTGACTGAGTTTCCCACGCCAGTGCCGCTGTATGGATATGTGCTTTCGGGCCGCTGCCGGGGATCGGCTTCTGCGGCCCGACTATCAGATATCATGGCACAAAAGCAGAAAAAGCATTTCCTGCTGATTCAAAAGACGAGAGCTGCCTGAAAGCCGCTCTCAATGAGGAATGTTTCCGTCGCTTTTTCGAGATAATCGAAAGGAGAACAGCTTTCCTGCGATCATCAGCAGCGCCGGCAGGGCATAGGCGCCATACTGCGCCGCGCCGCCGTAGGCGACAAGAAGGTTATAGGTGGCGTGAAAGGTGATGGCTGCACCCAGAAGCCCGAAGGCCCCGGCGATCTTCAGCCACGTCCGCTGCCACGCGTAGGCAAGCCCTCCGCCGACGATCAGGCCGCAGAGCACGTGCATCGCGCCTGCTCCAAAGCCCCGGAAGAAGATGAAGGAAAAGCGGTCGGCCCCGTTCTGGATCAGATAGCAGACATTTTCAAAGGTGGCAAAGGAGAGGGAGAGTGTGATGGCGGCGGATTTGATCCTGTTCCCCTTCGGCTCGAACACCAGCAGATAAAAAGCCAACGGCAGCAGCTTCATGATCTCCTCTACCACCGGGGCGATCTCTGCCGTAGCGGCAAGGGCGTCCGCCTGATATACTGCGGCAAGGAAAGTGTTGATGTAGGCTGAGAGCAGGCACACGCCCATTCCGGTGACGCATAGCAGGAAGAAGCGGAGCTTCTGCCGTTCCGTGCATAGGGCGGCCACCAGCAGAGGCGACAGCATGCAAAGAAAGATGTTTTCGATGTACGTCACGCGCCTACCGCCTTTCTTGTGGCGGGCAGCAGCCCCAAAATGGCAAGCGTCAGCAGGATATCGCACCAGAAAGCGGGGCTTGCCAGCGAATCATTCGACCAAAAGCAGCCGACCGTCCAGAGCAGGTATTCTGAAAACACAAAGCACAGGATCCCGATGTGAAAGCCGCGCATGTTTCGCGCTGCGCCTGTCCGCCCGCTTGCGTAGGCAAGCCCGCGGAGGGAGCAAAAGGAGAGGATGATCATCATGCCGCACCAGATCAGGTTGGACAGAATGTCTCCATAGGTGCAGTAGAATGCCAGCAGCGGTAAACCGACCAGCGGCGCAAGCCATGCTGCCCGGCTGCGGAAGGATCGTTCCTCTCTGTCAGACAGCGTCGCCTGCAGAATGAGCAGAAAGATCACGCTGGATACCCAGCTGAACTCTGATACATAAAAAACCCGCGGTGTAGTGGAAAACAGCAGCAGGTACAGCGTCCAGTAAAGTGCGCCGAGTGCAAAGCAGCCATAGAAGCAAAACAGCAGAAAGTACGCTTGCCTGCCGCTTTTCCGGTGAGCGACACCGGCGAGACATACGCCTGAGAATGCGGCCCCTAATTGCAGGAGGTTCTCAATCAGCTCCATGCCGACCCTCGCTTTCCTTTTCCGGCGGGTCCTCCCGCTCCATTTGCCGGAGACGGAAGCACAGAATTGTCACACACACGCCGAGTAAAAACGCCAAAAGCCCGATGACGATGTATCCCAAAGCCGCGCCGCCGTGAAAGATGCTTGCCGCCGTTTCAAAGCCGGAATAGTCGCCTGTCTGGATATTTGCGGCGATGCCGGGCATGGCGAGGGACGCGCCGATGAGCAGCGCAAGGCACGCCGCTGCTGCGCCGGCCATCACGATCCGGCTGCGCCGCAGCCTTTTCATCCGTTCTTTTGCGGCGATCCGCCGCTTCACCTCCGCGACACGATCTTTATGGTTCCGCATTTGTGATCCCCTCCTGTTCCAGCAGCCTGCGCAGGCTTTCTTTTCCGCGATATACCATGTTGGTGATCTGTTTTACCGTTTTTCCCGTGACCTCGGCGGCCTGCGCGTAGCTCATGCCCTCAAAATAGGTGAGATAGAGGACTTCCCGATAGTCCGGGTTCAGTCCGTCCATGCAGAAATGCAGGATGCGGTTGCGCTCCTCTGTTCGGACGACTTCCTCTGCCAGCAGTTGCCCGTCCGGTTCGTCTGCCAGCTCGTCAAGGCTGAACAAGGGCTTCCGCCTGCTCTTGCGGCGCAGCGCCGTGTGCCGCGCCGCCTTATAGAGGTATGCCTTGAAGCCGCCGTCCCGGATGCGCGGCTTTTTAGCGAACAGATAGGCAAAGACGTCGAGCATCAGCTCCTCGGCCTCGTGAACGTCGTGCAGGTAGCCGTCGATGTACAGGGTCAGGGGGTCGCCGTATTTTTTCATCAGGGCATCCAGCCCTGTGTCGTCGCCATCCACATACCGGCGGTACAAAGTCTCATCACAGGCCATATCGTTCACTTCCTTCTTCGGCGGATGCTCAGATCGTATTATATCTGAATAGCGGGCCGGAAACAAGTCTCTTCAAGCAGGTATTTGCCATTGTTTCCCTTTGCAGCGGCGTCTCTGAAGCGCCGCGGAAGTGCTGAGGCTGTGACTTTAGGTTGTTTGTCTTTTACAGAGCGGGTGTGGTATACTATATACTATCATCGAACAAAATGGGGGATTCAATTATGTGCACAGCCGCGACCTACAAAACAAAAGATTTCTATTTCGGCAGGACTCTGGATTACGAGATATCTTACGGCGATAAGATCGTGATCACGCCGAGAAACTATGCTTTTGATCTGCGAAACGGCGGGCAGCTCAAAAGCCACTACGCCATGATCGGTATGGCGTGCGTCATGCAGGAGTATCCGCTGTATTACGATGCAGTAAATGAGAAGGGACTTGGCGTTGCGGGGCTTAATTTCGTGGGAAACGCGCAGTACGGCAAGCGCGCAGAGGGGAAGGATAATATTGCGCAGTTTGAGCTGATCCCATGGCTTCTTGGACAGTGCGCCACAGTGCGGGAGGCGCGGCACCTTCTGGAGCGCATGAACCTGATCGACACCCCGTTTATGGAAAATCTGCCGGTCGCCCAGCTCCACTGGCTGGTTGCGGACAGAAACGAATGCATCACGGTGGAAGCGGTGAGGGAGGGGCTGATGGTCTATGAGAACCCGGTGGGTGTGCTGACCAACAATCCTCCGTTTCCCCACCAGCTGTTCAGCCTGAATAATTACCGAAGTCTTGCCGTGGAGAACGGAGAAAGCACGTTTGCAAAGGGCCTTGCGCTGGAGCCTTACAGCCGCGGGATGGGGGCGATGGGGCTTCCGGGCGACCTGTCCTCCCAGTCGAGGTTCGTGCGCGCGGCTTTTGTGAAGATGAACTCCCTTTCCGGCGATTCGGAAGAGGAGAGCGTGAGCCAGTTTTTTCATATCCTTGGCAGTGTGGATCAGCAGCGGGGCTGCTGCAGGCTGAAGGAGGGCAAGTACGAGATCACGCTGTATACCTCCTGCTGCAACGCGGACAAAGGCATCTACTACTACACGACCTATGACAATCACCAGATCAGCGCCGTAGATATGCATAGAGAAGCGCTGGACGGAGAACGCTTGATCGTCTACACGCCGGTGCAGGGCGAGCAGATCCGGATGCAGAACTGAGCCTGCACCTACAATTTTCAAGTATTTGGGCAAATACTTGACATTGCCCGCTTTTATGTTAGAATACCCTCTGCAAAATGTAATGTCATCGGAGGACTTGCGGCCGCAGCCGCAACGGTCGAGAAGATGTCGGATGCGTCCGGTCAGGGGGTGGACCGGGCTTTTTTTGCTTTTTCAACCTTTGCCAAAGGAGGATCGGAGCTGTGACCATCTCCCTTTCCGAGCATTTCAACTATCAAAAGCTGCTGCGCTTTGTCGTGCCGAGCGTCATGATGATGATCGTGACGTCGATCTACAGCATCGTGGACGGCTTTTTTGTCTCAAACTTCGTGGGCAAGAACCCCTTTGCCGCCGTCAACCTCATCTTCCCCGTCATTATGGCGCTGGCTGCGTTCGGCTTCATGATCGGCACCGGCGGCAGCGCGCTCATCGCCAAAACTCTTGGCGAGGGCAAGCCTCAGGAGGCCAACGAGATCTTCTCGATGCTCGTGCTGGTGCTGAGCGTGGGCGGCGCGGCGCTTTCCGCCATTGTATTTCTTTTTGCCCGCCCCATCTCCTACGCCGTGGGCGCAACGGACCTGACCATCGACGACTGCGTGCTTTATGGCCGCGTGCTGCTTGTGTCGCTGCCCTTTTTCATGCTGCAAAACAGCTTTCAGAGTTTCCTTGCCACGGCGGAAAAGCCGGGCTTCGGGCTGCGGGTGACGGTGTTCGCGGGGCTGACAAACATGGTGCTCGACTTTCTGCTCGTCTATGTTTTCCCCTTTGGCCTTCTCGGCGCGGCGCTGGCTACGGCGTTTTCCCAAATCGTCGGCGCGCTGATCCCGCTGCTCTACTTCCTGCGGCCAAACGATTCTCCGCTGCGCCTGACGCGCACGCGCCTTGATCTGCGCGCGCTGGGCATGGCCTGCTACAACGGCTCGAGCGAGATGGTCAGCAATCTTTCGACCTCTCTTGTCGGCGTGCTCTACAATGTGCAGCTCATGGCCGCCGCGCAGGAGGACGGCGTGAGCGCCTACGGCGTATTGATGTACGTCAATCTGATCTTTATGGGCTTCTTTTTCGGTTATTCCATCGCCGTCACACCCATTATCGGCTATCACTACGGAGCGAAGAACCACGGAGAGCTTAAGAGCCTTCTCAAAAAAAGTCTCTGCATCACGCTCCTTGCAAGTATTCTCATGACTGTATCGGCCATTTTGCTGGCCGTCCCCATCGCCCGCATCTTTGTTGGCTACGATGCCGCTCTCTGTGACATGACGGCCAATGCGCTGCGCATCTATGCGCTGTCGTTCCTTGTCTGCGGCTTCAATATCTTTGGTTCAGCCTTTTTCACGGGGCTCAACAACGGCACGGCCAGCGCGCTCATTTCGTTTCTGCGCACACTGGTCATTCAGGTCGCCGCGGTTTTGATCCTGCCGAAAATACTCGGCATCGACGGCATCTGGCTCGCCATCACCGTCGCCGAGGCGTTCACCCTGCTCGTTACGGGAGCGCTCTTCCTCGCGGGGCGGAGGAAGTACCATTATGCCTGAATTTTCATCAGCAGCCAATGAACGGCCGCAGCGGTTCCCCGCCGCGGCCGTCCTTGCGCATTCCGGCAGGCTGTGGTAAGATCATTTCAACAAATCGGAATCTGTGGAGGAGAACTTTTGACATGCATATCATTCAAATAGCAAATGATGAGGATAAAAAGAGCATAACCAGAAATATATTGGAAGAACTGCCTGAATGGTTTGGAATCCCTGAGGCACGAGAAGAATATATCCGCGACAGCGCAGGGAAAGTCTTCTTTTGTGCCATGGAAAACGAAAAAGACTTGGGATTTTTGTATCTCAAAGAAACGGGAAAAGATACAGTTGAGCTTGCGGTTATGGGCGTCTTAAAAGAATATCACCGCAAGGGAATCGGAAAAGAACTTTTTAACCGTGCGAAAAAGGCTGCAAAAGAAATGGGTTATTCATTTATACAGGTTAAAACTGTTCAAATGGGGAAATATAAATCCTATGACGATACAAATCGGTTTTACATTTCTATCGGTTTTAAGGAGTTTGAAGTATTTCCTACATTATGGGATAAATGGAATCCCTGCCAAATCTATGTGATGGGAATATGACAAATTCCAGTTTATCAAACTGCCGCGCACACGCTTTCTTCGCCGACCGGTACAATCGCCGGTCGGCTTTTTGCAGTTTTCGAATTTCTCTCTTGACAATCTATATTGTTATGATATTATTTTGATATCAGATTTGGAGGTGCTATCTTATGGAAGAAAAAATCATCACCGGTCATAAAAACGGCATGCTCGTGCTGCTGTTCACGATCGTGCTCTACATCGCTGCTGTTGTCAGTCTGGTTTTCAGCATCACGGCAGATTTTCTGCCCGGCATCATTCTCTGCATCGTCGTGCTTTCCCTTGGCTGGATCCCGCTGTGCGGCCTGCGCGTTTTGAAGCCGCAGGAAGCGCTGGTGCTGACACTGTTCGGCAAGTACACCGGCACGCTCAGGGGTGAGGGCTTCTACTGCGTCAATCCCTTCTCCACGTCCTTCAACCCCGCAGCCAAGACGAAGCTCAACCAGTCCGGCGACGTGGACGGCGGCCACAAGGGCAGTGACATTCTTGTTGCCATGCAGGGTGCGTCCACCGCGGTCGAGGTCGGCGGCAGCAAAAAGATCTCGCTCAAGATCATGACGCTCAACAACGCCCGCCAGAAGATCAACGACTGCCTCGGCAACCCTGTGGAGATCGGCATCGCCGTCATGTGGCGCGTGACCGACACGGCCAAGGCTGTCTTCAACGTGGATAACTACAAGGAATACCTCTCGCTCCAGTGCGATGCCGCGCTGCGCAATATCGTGCGCGTCTACCCCTACGATGTCGCCCCGAACGTTGACACCACGGGCGACGGTCAGGCCGACGAGGGGAGCCTTCGCGGGTCGAGCGAGGTCGTGGCCGCGCGCATCCGCGACGAGATCCAGGCCAAGGTCGCCGACGCGGGTCTTGAGATCATTGAAGCGCGCATCACTTATCTCGCCTACGCGCCGGAGATCGCGGCGGTCATGCTCCAGCGTCAGCAGGCCAGCGCCATCATCGACGCGCGCAAGATGATCGTTGAGGGCGCGGTCGGCATGGTGGAAATGGCGCTCGACCGTCTCTCCGAAAACAAGACCGTTGAGTTGGACGAGGAGCGCAAGGCGGCGATGGTCTCGAATCTGCTGGTGGTGCTCTGCGGCAACCGCGACGCTCAGCCTGTCGTCAACTCCGGCAGCCTGTATTAAAAAGAGGTCTGCATGAACGACAACGCCAAAAAGCAGATCCCACTGCGCCTGTCGCCCAAGCTCTACGCCGCCATCGCCGCCTGGGCGGAGGACGATTTCCGCTCCGTTAACGGGCAGATCGAGTACCTGCTGAGCGAGTGCGTGCGCCAGCGGAAGAAAAACGGCAAATACGTCGGCGAAGAGATCGACGTGCCGCCCGAACTGGATATTTGACGGCACTATCGTAAAGAACGCGGAAAGACTTCTCCTCTTTTCGCGTTCTTTTTCTTCATTCCAATTCGTTATGGCCATTTGTTCAAACTTTATTGATGACTTTTTGCCGCTTTTATGGCATAATAAAACAATCATGAACAAAAGAGCAAAGCGAGGTATTCCCTTTGAATAAACTCAACCGTGCGATCGACCGTTTCTGTATCCTGCACCCGAATTTCGGCATCCCCAACCTGATGCTTTATGTCGTCATCGGCAATGTGGTGCTGGGGCTGCTGTCCAGATTTTCCAGCGGCAACTTTCTCGGCTTTTTTGCCTATTCGCTCAACGGGCTGCTGCACGGGCAGATCTGGCGGCTCCTTACCTTTGTTCTCATCCCTGAGAGCACCAGTCCGCTCTACCTGCTCATCACCTGCTATTTCTACTATTGGATCGGCTCAACGCTCGAGCGCCAGTGGGGCACGGCCAAATTTACAACGTATTACCTGAGCGGTATGCTGCTCACCGTGATTGGTGCGAGCATCGTCAGCCTGATCACCGGCGTGAGCCTGCCGGTCTACGGTGCGAATTATGTGAACTTCGCCATGTTCATGGCCTTTGCCCTTCTATACCCCGATACGCAGGTGCTCTTCATGTTCATCATCCCCATCCGCATGAAGTGGCTCGCGTATATCGACGTATTTTACTTTTTCTTCGACATCGCCCGCTACATTGCCGCCGGCGCATGGTACTACTCCATCCTGCCGGTCGTGGCGCTTTTGAACTTTGTCATCTTCTTCTGGCCCGAGCTGCGCCACTTCTTTAAGCTGGAGCACCGCCAGAGCAGGCAGGCCGCGCACTTCCACAACACGGTGCGCACCCAGCAGCGCCAGGACCAGTACCAGCAGCAGACGCAGGGCTATCGCCACAAGTGCGCCGTCTGCGGGCGCACAGATGTGACGAACCCCGAGCTGCAGTTCCGCTATTGCAGCAAGTGCGCGGGCTATCACTGCTTCTGCTCCGATCACATCTTCAACCACGTCCACTTTACGGACGAACAGCCATAAGCAAAGGGAGGCATTTCTATGGCATATACCAAAGAACAGGCATGGGAGCTGCTCACCCGATATAACAAGGGCGAGTTCCACCTGAAGCACGCAAACATTGTGGCCGATGTAATGCGCTGGTACGCGCAGCAGCTCGGTTACGGCGATGAGGCGGACTTCTGGGAGATCGTCGGCCTTCTCCATGACCTCGATTTTGAGATGTATCCCGATCAGCACTGCATCAAGTCGCAGGAGATCATGCGGGAAAACGGCCTTGACGAACGCCTGATCCGCGCCACCGCCAGCCATGGCTACGGTCTGCACTTCGAGGGTCTCCCCGAACCGCAGCACGAGATGGAAAAGGTCCTCTTCGCCACCGACGAGCTCACCGGCCTCATCGGCGCAGTTGCGCTCATGCGTCCGAGCAAGAGCGTCGGCGATCTTGAGGTCAAATCCGTCAAGAAGAAATACAAAGATAAACGGTTTGCCGCCGGCTGCTCACGCGAGGTCATCGAGCGCGGCGCGGAAATGCTCGGCTGGGATCTCGACAAGCTCATCGAGCAGACAATCCTTGCCATGCGCGCAAGCAGTCATGTAGACTGAGCAAGGCTCTCAGTCCCCCTATCACTACGGAAAGGAAGGCGCTTACTATGAGCGATTTTACCCCGACGCCCACCCCCAGCTACAGCGGAAAGCTCCGCAACCACATGCTGCTGGTGCCCGAGTGTATCAACGAGTGCAGCGGCATCCGTATCTTTGGCCGGACGATCAGATCCTTCATTTTCTCCACCGACGTTGCCACCATCGCAAGCTGCAATGCCGATGCGGTGATCGCCGTCTATCCTTTCACACCGCAGCCGCGCATTGTGCGCGCCGTGATCAGCGTGGCCGACATGCCTGTTTTCTGCGGCGTCGGCGGCGGCTTCACCTCCGGTGCGCGCTCCGTTGCTCAGGCGATGGAGGCTGAGCACTGCGGCGCTTACGGCGTTGTGCTCAATGCTCCCGTTTCCGCCGATATCCTGCGCGACATCAAGTCGCACATCGACATTCCGGTCGTGGCCACCATTGTCTCCGCCACGCAGGACACTGAGGCGCGTATCGCCGCGGGCGTTGATATTCTGAACGTTTCCGCCGCGGCCGAAACGCCGCAGCTCGTTGCCGCGCTCCGCGCGCGCCATCCGGAGATCCCCATCATCGCAACGGGCGGCCCCAGAGAAGAAAGCATCCACAAGACCATTGCCGCGGGTGCAAATGCCATCACCTACACTCCGCCCGACAACGGCGTGCTGCTGGCTGATATCATGCACGCGCACCGCGAGCGCTACCGCTGACCATACATACAAAAACGCTGACCCATGCGGGTCAGCGTTTTTCTTTTCTCTCAGTACGGATACGGGAACGCGGAGAACACCGCGTGGCCGTCCACGAGGGTGAAGGGGTACTCGTAGGTTTCTGTTTTTCCGGTATCCGTCCACGCCTGCGCAGTATCGTCCCATTCCAGCAGCGCGACTGTCTGCGTCAGCACGCCGCCGTCTCCATTGAGCGCAACGCTGCGGGTATCCTTCCCCAGGCTCTCGTTGCTGCCGCGGCCTGCAGACATGGCGTACAGCTGGCCGTCAATGTCGCAGTAACGCTGCCCGGCGCTATCCAGCCACTCGCCGGCAAGCTCCGGCGTGACGTACCGGCACAGCAGCGTGCGAAGATCCTTCATCGTTTTCACGCCGTCGATATCTGTCAGATAATAAAGGCTGCCGTTTACCTCAGATGTCACATTGCAGTCCATCGGCGGATCGCCCATGTAAAACCACGACCACAGCGTTGCCGCCGTGTCGAAATCCGAGAGCACGATCTGCTCCTGCGAAACGTCCAGAAGTTCCTTCGCGTGGTCGCTGAGCGCGCTGTAGAACGCGTCATACGGCACCTCAAACACCTGCGGCCCCGCCGCGTAGGGCGCGATGACATATTGGTCGAACGTGACCGTCAGGCCGCTTTCCGTAAAGCACAGCGTTGCGAATGAGGGGAAATCCAGAAGGTAGGAACCGTAATCGTCAAAATATCCCTCGCTCAGGTCCTGCTCGCTGATCTGCGAAGCAATGCTCCAATAAATTCTTTCCCGCAGGGTATTGCCGTTCACGTCGCCCTCCTCCGAGGACAGATCGTCGATCGTCAAAAATTCGCCTGCCGTCAGGTCAAAGTTCCACGCGCGGGTGACGAAATTCGGATGCGCGCCGCCGTAGTAGGTGTAATTCTCCGCCGCGACGCTCAGAAGCTTCCCCTCGGTCATGTAGGTCTGTGTCAGACTGAGTTCGCTCGCCCAGTAGCTGCCCAAAAAGACCGACGTGTCGTTTTTCGCGTAGTACTCTTTGGCCTCCTTTGCCATCTCTCCTGCGTCCGCGCGCAGCGCAGCGAGCACATTTTCCATCTCCGCGTTGAACGCCGCCTGCACCCGGAGCTGCGCCGTCTCGCCCGCGCCGCCGTTCGCCGTCACATCCTCTGCAGCGTCGTAGACCGTACCGTCTGCGTTCCGCAGCTCGAGCTGCGGCAGCTCGTAGTGCTCAGAGAGCAGCAGTGTGCCGTCGTCGGCCTTGTATTCGTTTTCGTAGACCTGCACCGCGACCTCAAAGTGCAGCGCGTGTTCCTGCGGCGTACTGTCCTCCGGTCCGCCGTCCGTTCCTGCGCCGCAGGCGGCGAGACCCAGCGCCAACACGCAGCAAAGCAGCATCGTCATCCTTTTTTTCATCATGTTCTCCTTTCAGTGCCGTGGCGGGAAGGCCGTGTTCACAGGATTACCGGCCCCTCCGTCCATGTGCTGCCGCCCTTCGCCTGACGCAGGTCGGGATAGGCCAGCACATATTGATCCTCCGCGCGTGCTGTGAGGGCAAAAAGCGCCTGCGCCTCCCCGCTCAGCGCGCGCACATCGGCGCTTTTGGTCAGCACCGGCGCGTTTCCTGTCTTTTTGATTATCTTGATGAGCTTTTGCCCGCGTTCATTGAACGCCAGCACCCGCAGATACGGCACTCGCCGCGGCATATCCTGCGCTGATATACCGAGATACGCCGCCAGCAGCATCCGCCGCAGCCGCGCATAGGCATAGCGCTTCGTCTTCACTGCGGAGAGCAGCTCCTCGACCGACACCGCCGTCCGCGCCGCGCCGCAGAAGCGGCGGTACAGCCCTTCATTCCCACTGTCATAGAGGCGGAACGTCGCCTCATCCATCATGCGCAGGCGGGACAGGATCGCCCGTTCTGCATTCGCCATCTGCACAGGCGCGCGGCCGATCGCGCATTCGCGGGCGTAACCGGCAGCGCTCTCCCTTGTCAGATAGGCAGAGGCATCCTCCCCGCGCGTGAGCAGCGCACGGATATGGCCCGCCGGAGCAAAGCCCTCCGCCGTCTCTCCGTTGTGGCCGACCGCCTTGCGGAAAAGCGCGAGCGGCGCAATGGCGCTGCCGCTCGCGATGAGCGCTTTGCAGTACTCCACGCCGAGGATGTCGTTCGGCTGTGTGAGCGCGTCCGCATCATCGCCGATCATCGCGCGGACAGCGGCTTCTCTGGCGGCGGCAAAGGACATGCCACCGGCAAGCTTTTCGCGCAGCTGTTCCGGGAAATCACCGCGCAGCAGCGCTTCCGCCGCGCGCTGCAGCTTTGCCGTGTCGCCGCACTCGCTGCCAAAAACGAGCGTATCGACTACGCCGGCGCTCTCCAGCACGCTCACGCCGCCGGACGCAAAGCCCTCCGCCGATGCGATCGCCCACGGCAGCGGCAGTTCAAGCACGAGGTCCGCGCCGCCGTACACAGCGGCCGTCGCGCGCGCATGTGTGCGCTCGATGGCAAAGTCGCCCCGCTGAACAAAGCTGCCGCTCATTGCGCAGACGACCGCCGTCTCTCCGCCGAGCCGGCGGCGCAGCTCGGCGATCTGCCATGCGTGGCCGCGGTGGAAGGGATTATATTCGCATATTATACCAGCAGTTTTCATGAAAGTCCTCTCAAAGCGGTTACAAAAGAGTTACGTTTTGTTAAATTTACTTGTGTTTGTAAAAAATCTTGCTATAATAGTTTCTGTATTAAAATCAGCAAACCGGTCGTTTTCTATATTCTATCGGAAATTCGGGCGCAATGCAAGCCGCCCTCGGAAAAAGGAGTTTACTTATGAATGTTCTGGTCATCAACGCGGGTTCTTCCTCTCTGAAGTACCAGCTGCTCAACCCCACCACGGGCGAGCTGCTTGCCAAGGGTCTGTGCGAGCGCATCGGCATCGACGGCCGCTTTACCTACAAGCCCCAGCTGCCGGGCAAAGAAGCGATCAAGGAGGCCGCCGTCTCCATGCCCACGCACAATGAGGCCATCCAGGCCGTGCTCGATGCGCTGGTCGATGAAAAGAACGGCGTCATCGGTTCGATGAAGGAGATCGACGCCGTCGGTCACCGCGTCGTTCACGGCGGTGAAAAGTTTGCCAGGTCCGTTGTCATCACTGACGAAGTCATGCAGGCCATCGAGGAGTGCAACCCTCTCGCGCCGCTGCACAACCCCGCCAACATCATCGGCATCAAGGCCTGCCAGCAGCTCATGCCCGGCGTGCCGATGGTCGCAGTGTTCGATACCGCTTTCCACCAGACCATGCCGCCCGTAGCCTATACCTATGCCATCCCCTATGAGTATTATGAGAAGGACAAGGTCCGCCGCTACGGCTTCCACGGCACCTCTCACAAGTATGTTGCCTCCCGCGCTGCCGATATGCTCGGCAAGCCCATCGAGCAGCTCAAGCTGATCTCCTGCCACCTGGGCAACGGCTCGTCCGTTACGGCTGTCGATGGCGGCAAGAGCGTCGATACCTCCATGGGCTTCACCCCGCTGGCCGGTCTGCCGATGGGCACCCGCGCGGGCGACCTCGACGCCGGAATTCTCGAATTCCTGATGAACAAGTACGGCATGGATATCACCCAAATGCTCACCGTGCTCAACAAGAAGTCCGGCATGCAGGGCATCAGCGGTGTCAGCTCCGACTTCCGCGATCTTGAGCTGGGCGCCGAGCAGGGCAATGCGCGCTGCGCGCTTGCCCGCGACAAGTTTGCCTATGAAGTCAAAAAGCTCATCGGCGCGTACGCCGCTGCAATGGGCGGCGTCGATGCCATCATCTTCACCGCCGGTGTCGGCGAGAACGACGCCCCCGAGCGCATGGCCATCGCCTCCGGCCTTGAGTTTATGGGCGTAAAGATGGACGAGGACGCCAACAAGGTCCGCGGCGAAGAGCGCGTGATCTCCGCGCCCGACTCCAAGGTCACCGTCCTGCTCATCCCCACCAACGAAGAGCTGATGATCGCCATGGACACCGAGGCCCTCGTCGGCTGAGCGTACGGAAGCATTTTAAGAAACCGGATAAAGGTCTGCGGGAGCACTGCTCCCGCAGACCTTTTATAGATCCGGATGCAGAACTGAGCCTGCCGCTTGCGAAGCGGCGGATATCGGTATATAATATCGTTATCATACGACAGGAGGGACGGGCTGATGCTTAAAATAGCCGTTTGCGATGATGACGGCAGAGACCGGGAACGGATCGCGGAAAATCTGCGCGCCTATGCCGATGCACACCGTGGATACGGTATTGAGCCTGCCGTCTATCCCTCCGCCTTCGCCATGCTGGATGACTTTGATAAGGCCGGGTGCCCGGATATCGCCCTGTTGGATGTCTGCATGCCCGGCATGCTGGGGACGGAGCTGGCGCGGGATATTCTCCGCTGCAGCGAAAACACGGATATCATTTTCCTGACGACCAGCCCGGATTACGCAGTGGAGGCCTTCTCGCTCCACGCTGCGGACTATCTCCAGAAGCCATACACGCAGGCGCGGTTCGACGCTTCGCTCGACCGGGTGATCACCATGAGACGGGAGCGGACGTGGCTTCTGATCCCCAGCGAAGGAGCGCTGCGCCGCATTGCGATGGAAGACATTCTTTATATCGAGACGAGCGACAAGCGGCGCATTTTTTCCCTGACCTCAGGGGAAAAGCTGGCAGCACGGCTCTCTGCTGCCCAAATGCAGGAATGCCTTTCCGGAAAACGCGGCATGGTCCTGTGCGGGGCCTCGTATGCTGTGAACCTTGCGCATGTGCGCTGCTTTTCCGGCACGGATCTTGTGATGGACAACGGCGAGCGTATTCCCGTCCCGCGGCGGCTGCGCGCCCAGATCAGGCAGGCGTATTTTGATTTTTATCTGGAGGAGGCCAGAGGCAGATGACAGACCCCCGCTACATCGGAACGATTCTCTACGTGGGCCTGGCGATCTTTGCGGTGCTGCTGGCGGCCGGCCTTCTGATGCAGGAAAGGCGCTACTCCGTCCGGAAGACGGCGATGCTGTGGGGCGCAGAGGGGATCCTGCTGCTGCTGAATATGTATCTGTGCTTTGGTCTGCTGCCGGTTTCTCTGCGCCTGCCGGTGTCGCTGGCGGTCGGCTTTCTCAGCTATGCGGGGGTCTTTATGGCTGTATCCGCAGACGGTTTCTGGAAAAAGACTTATCTGCTGATCACGTTTTTCTGCGTGTGCTGCATTTTGTGGTCCGGAGGACTTTACTTGTGTTACTTTTTTCTGCCGGACAGTTCACAGGCGGTCAAATATTTTGCGCGTACCGCGCTCCACGTTGCCACGGCGCTGCCGCTGCTGGTCGCTTACCGAGCGTACGGAAGGCCTCTGTTCCGCGAGGTCAGCGGCTTTCAGGGACGAAACTGGAGAATGCTGAGCATCGTCTCCGGTATATATCTCTTCCTGTTTGCGGCTCTCCTGTCGAGGATCCGGATGGACGACGGAACGGAGCTTGAGACGGCGCTTGCCTTTTGCGCTGCGGTATGCACCTTTGCATCGGTCAGCGTGCTGTGCGTCAGCAATATTTTCCACATGCGCAGGGAAGCGAGAGAGGCGCTTGTCAGGCAGAAGACAGAATATCTGACGGACTATGTGGAGACTGTTGGCAGGGCGGAGCGGGAGTGCCGGCGTATCCGCCACGATAAGCGGCACCACGATGCCTGCGTCGCCGCCATGGCGCGCGCGGGAGATACTGACGGGATCCTGAGATACCTTGAGCAGGAGAAAGAGAAGACGGAATGCTTTCCTGCGTGGTGCCCGCATATCATGGTCAATGAGATCCTCAGTTCCTATGCCGGCAAGTCGAAGCAGGCGGGAGTGATGTTTACCGCGCAGGCGGATACTCCGGCACAGTCCGCCGTGGCTGACGTTGACTTTGTCGCCATCCTTGCAAACCTGCTGGAAAATGCGCTCAATGCCTGTACTGCGGCGGGGAGCGCGGGCCCTGTTCGTGTTTGCATCCGGAACATCGGGGGAAAAACGGTGATCGCGGTGAGCAATCCGTGCTCCCCGGGGCTGAGGCTGGAGGACGGTCTGCCGGCTGCACGCAGTATCGGGATCGACAGCATTCTATCCTCCGCCGCCCGATATCAGGGCGAGGTTCATTATAAGGAAACAGACGGTACCTGTACCGCCTGCGTCATTCTCAATCCATAGATCCGGCAGATGCTTCAAAGTGAACTGTCGGCTTTTCGCGCGCGGGATATTTCCTGATGAGACTGTGCTGTGAGGGCGCCTCCTCGTGTTTACTGCCTTCCATGAAAAAAGCAGACTTCCCAAAAGGGAAGTCTGCTTTTCAACGGTTTTACAGGTGAAATTACTTGATCTCGACCTTGGCGCCAGCCTCTTCGAGCTGCTTCTTGAGTTCCTCGGCATCGTCCTTGGACACGCCTTCCTTGACGGTCTTGGGAGCGCCTTCGACGAAAGCCTTGGCCTCGGCCAGACCCAGACCGGTCAGCTCGCGGATAACCTTGATGACCTTGATCTTGGCGGCAGCGTCGAAACCGGCGAGGACGACGTCAAACTCGGTCTTCTCTTCGACAGCGGAAGCAGCAGCGCCGGCAGCGGGAGCAGCCATAGCGGCGGCGGAAACGCCGAACTCTTCCTCGAGGGCGTGGACAAGCTCAGAGAGCTCGAGGACGGTAAGGCCCTTGATTTCTTCGATCATAGCAGTAACTTTCTCGCTCATTGTAATGATCCTCCTGAATAAGAATTTGTTTTAATTGTTTGTGGTTGGGTGCCGCGGATCACTCTGCGGCGGGAGCTTCGGCAGTCTCCCCGGCGGGAGCACCGTCTTTCTCGGCGATCTGCTTGAGGACGCAGGCCAGTGCGGAAATGGGAGCCAGCATGGTGCCCAGAACCTGAGCCTGCAGAACCGGCAGCGCGGGGATCGCAGCCAGAGCGTTGATGGTGGCCATGTCAACGACCTTGCCCTCCATGAAGCCGCCCTTGATCTCGAACTTACCGTTGAGCTTCTTGGCGAAGTCGGCGATCACGCGCGCGGGCGCGACAGGATCGGCGGCAATGGCCAGAGAAGTGGTGCCGTTCAGCTGATCGTCAAGCTCGTTGAGACCGACGTTGTTGAAAGCAAAGCGAAGCAGCGTGTTCTTCACGACCGCATACTCGACCTCGTTCTTGCGGCACTCGGCGCGAAGAGCGGTGTCCTCTGCAACGGTGATGCCCTTGTAATCAACGATCACGCCGGCAGCCGCGCCCTGCAGCTTCTCGGTAAGGGAAGCCACGATCGCCTGCTTTTCAGACAGAACTTTTGCGTTAGGCATTTCTTGATTTCACCTCCGTTGGATTTTGCGGCACGCCTCCGCGTGCCAGGGGAAAAGAGGCGTTCTAAAAAAGGAAACCGTCCTCATATCGCATGACATGAGGACGGTAAAGCAATCATAAAATGTTTGCCATCCTCGGCAGGACTTATAAGGCAAGCCTCACCTGCTGTCTTTGGAACGCATCTAATATTATATCTAAGGCCGGCAAGCTTGTCAACCCTAAATATTTTTTTCCGCAAAACGCCCTAAATTCGCGCCGCGCACAGCGCAAATCATTTTTCTGACGACATGCGCGTCAGAAAAATTCCTCTCGCGGAGCGAGTGTCGAGCCGCGCACGCGCGGCGAGGCACAGAGCGGAGTGCGATCCTGAATCAAAAAAGCCCGAACGGGCTTTTTTGAAATCTTTTAGATCTTTGCAGCGTTCATCTTGACGCCGGGCCCCATGGTGGAGGCGGCGACGCAGGACTTGATATACTGGCCCTTGGCGGCGGCGGGCTTGGCCTTGATGATCGCGCCCATGAGAGCGTTGAAGTTCTCGGTGAGCTTTTCGGGGCCGAAGGAGACCTTGCCGATGGGGCAGTGGATGATGTTGGTCTTGTCGAGACGATACTCGACCTTACCGGCCTTGGACTCCTGAACAGCCTTGGCAACGTCGGGAGTGACGGTACCGGCCTTCGGGGACGGCATCAGGCCCTTAGGACCGAGCACCTTACCGAGACGGCCGACAACACCCATCATGTCAGGGGAAGCGACGACGACGTCGAAGTCGAACCAGTTTTCCTTCTGGATCTTCTCGACGAGGTCCATCTCGCCGACATAGTCAGCGCCGGCAGCCTTGGCAGCCTCAGCCTTGTCGCCCTTGGCGAAGACGAGAACGCGGACGTTCTTGCCGGTGCCGTTGGGGAGGACGATGGCGCCGCGGACCTGCTGGTCAGCGTGACGGGAGTCGACGCCCAGCTTGACGTGCAGCTCGACGGTCTCGTCGAACTTCGCGGAAGCGGTCTTGCAGATCAGGCCGAAGCCCTCTGCGGCGTCATACTGCGTATTCTTTTCGATCTGCTTGGCAGCATCCTGATACTTTTTACCTCTAAACATTGTTCACACCCTCCTTATTCTTCGACGACAACGCCCATGGAGCGTGCGGTACCGGCGATCATGCTCATCGCGGACTCAAGCGTGCTCGCGTTGAGGTCGCGCATCTTCATCTCAGCGATCTTCTGGACGGAAGCCTTGGAGATGGTAGCGACCTTGGTCTTGTTGGGCACGCCGGAACCGGACTCGATGTTGCACTCCTTCTTGATGAGGACGGCAGCGGGAGGAGTCTTGGTGACGAAGGAGAAGGAACGGTCGGCATACACCGTGATGACAACGGGGATGATGAGGCCCATGTCGTTCTTGGTGCGCTCGTTGAATTCCTTGGTGAACGCAGCGATGTTGACGCCGTGCTGACCGAGCGCGGGGCCAACGGGGGGTGCGGGAGTTGCTTTGCCTGCAGGGATCTGCAGCTTAACGTAACCGGTGATCTTCTGTGCCATGAGAGGCACCTCCTTAATATTGATGTGGTAACGACCGGCGATTCCGGCCGCCCTTGGCGAGACGCTTCGCGTCTCTCCCACGTTTGCCGCTTTCGCGGCTCATCGCTTCTTGCGGTGATTACGGTTCTACGACCTCGACCTGATCGAGCTCCAGCTCGACCGGCGTTTCGCGTCCGAACATGGACACGACCACGCACACCTTGTTCTTCTCTGCGTCGATCTCTTCGACCGTGCCGAGGAAGGACGAAAGCGGGCCGTCGGTGATCTTGACCTGATCGCCGACATTGTAGCGCACGACGATCTCTCGCCGTTCCATGCCAAGCGCCAGGACTTCCTCTTCCGTCAGAGGAATGGGTTCATTGTTCGCCGTGCCGACAAAGCCGGTCACGCCGCGAATGTTGCGGATCAGATGCCAGGTGTCGTCCGTCATAATCATCTTGACGAGCACGTAGCCCGGGAAGACCTTGCGTTCGACTTCCTTCGTCTCGCCCGAGTCGGTCACTTCCGTGACGGTCTCCAGCGGAACCTGAATGTCGAGGATCATGTCCTCCAGATGACGGTTGGCGACGAACTTTTCGATGGCGGTCTTGACTGCGTTTTCATAGCCGGAGTAGGTATGCGCGACATACCACTTAGCGTTATCAGCCATGACTGCTCTCCTGTCAGCCCGCGAGACCGATCAGCAGGTGAACTGCGGAAACGGCCACATAGTCGAACAGCCAGATGCAGGCGCCGACGACAAGGGAGCACAGCAGCACAGTGCCGGTGTTCTTCGCCGTGGTGGATGCGTTGGGCCATACGACCTTCTTCAGTTCGCTTCTCATTTCACGGAACCACTTGGAGCGGTCCTTCTTCTTCTTTTCTTCTGCCATGTTTCAACAGCCTTTCCTAATTACTTAGTTTCAGTGTGGACGGTGTGCTTCTTGCAGAAGGGGCAGTACTTGTTCAGCTCGAGCTTGTCCGGGGTGTTCTTCTTGTTCTTCATCGTGTTGTAGTTTCTCTGCTTGCACTCGTTGCATCTGAGCGTGATCTTAATGCGCATCTAACGGCACCTCCTTATTTACTCAGCTCCGCTTACCACAGCCGGCGCGGAACTGGCGATTGCCTCCCTGCTCTCAAATTTGAGGGGCGCTTTTCTCTTGCGCACCGAGAAGCAAAAGCGCGCAAAAAGAAAGCCCTCTTTCACAGGTAATTGAAATAGTACCACAGGGCAAGTCCGCCGTCAAGCACAAAATGCTTGAAAAATAAGATTTTTTTTGTATAATGGGGTCACTACGGATTTTGAGAGGATTTTTGTATGAAGATCATGGCTATTGACTACGGCGACGTGCACACCGGCGTTGCTATCTCCGACCGCACGCTGACGCTCACGGGGTTTTCGACCGTTATCACCGCCTACCGGCCCGAGACGGTCATAGAAAAGCTGCTGCCTCTGATCTCTGAGCACGAGGTGAGCGAACTGGTGCTCGGCCACCCGCTCAACATGGACGGCACGCGCGGTCCTCGCGCGGAGAAGGCGGAGGGCTTTGCCGAAATGCTGCGTGAAGCCGCATCGCTTCCCGTCACGCTCTGGGACGAGCGCCGTACAACCGTGGATGCGCATAATATTCTGATGAATAACGGCAAGCGAGCCAAGGAGCGCAAGAAGACGGTCGATGCCGTCGCAGCGAGCCTGATGCTTGAAGGTTACTTAACCTTCAAAAAACGTCAAGGGTAACATATCACAGCGCGGCAGCGCTGTACTTTGTTCCCCTGCGCCGCGCAGGGAAGCGGGACAAAGGGGCCATTCTCTTTTGCAAAAGAGAATGGCCCCTTTGAAACCCCAAGAGAAAGGCTTTTGATTGGCAGTCTGAGGCTTGAATGACACTTATACCTCCGGAATGGGAATGCCTGCACGCGGCGTTGCCGCGGTTAGTGTTGCTATACGATTTGTCTCTGCTTCTATTATCCGCTGTTGCGCAGCCGTTGGCGGCTTTGCCGCCTTACGGATGCGGTACACCCCTTGCGGGTGCCGCTCTGCCAGCCTCGTAGAAGTGCAGCCTAATTTCCGTCTACTGCCAGTCTCCGCAATGCGGCGAGCGCAGCAATGCCGCATTCGGAGCGCAGTCTGTCGCCGAGCAAACGTCACATGCGCCTCACGGTAGTAAGGCGCGGTTGCAAAGCGTAACGAATCGCAGAAGATTCATGGCGAAGCCATGTACACTGCACTCGATTCCGCAGGCTGAGAAGTTCTTCAAGATCGAGATTGCCAATGTCGGGGGACGAGGGGCACTCCCCTCGTCCTTTCTCTTTGGGGTATAAGGGGGATATTCTCTTTCCGAGAAAGAGAATATCCCCCTTTGCCGCGTCCCCCACACGGTGTGGGGGAAAATCCCCAAAAGTATCACTTTTTGAACTTCTTAATGGTATCAGCAATGATACCCTGTTTCAAAATCAAGCTGACCAGCACGTAAACGACGCACCCAACAACGCCCGTCAGGCCGCACTTGACGACGAGCATCAGCTTGCTGTCGTCCGCCGTGACGAGCAGCGCGTGCCCGCCGTAGAGCACGACTGCCATCGCCGCCGTTGCGGCAAGACACTTCAGAAGCGGGACAAGGCGCACGATCTTCGTCCCGTGGAAGAGCTGAACGGCCATCGCCACGGCGCCGATGGTCAGTGCAAGCGATGTTGCTGCGGCAACGCCAGTATCGGTGTAAAACACGCGGTTGAGCGCCACGTTCAGCGCCAGCACACCCAGATTGATGAGCAGCGGAACGAGCGTCTTTTTCATCGCGTAGTAGGCCTTGTTCAAGAGGTCGAGCGCGGCAAAGGCGCTCATGCCAAGCGCGTAGCGCGCAAAGATGCTGCCTGTCATCTCGGTCGATTCGGCGGTAAAGCTGCCGCTTTCAAAGATGACGCGGATGATATCTGTGCCGAAGGCACACATCATCGCGCACACAGGGAAAATGAACAGCAGCGTATTTTCCGTCACATTCCAGATGTAGCCGAGATAGCCCGTGGAGTCCTCCTTCGTAAACTCGCGGTTGAAGCGCGGGAACATGACTGCGCTGATGCTGTAGAGCACGCTGGTCGTGAGCGGGGTGAAGAGCTTATCGGCATAGTAAAAGGCGCTGACGGCGCTGTCGTTGAAGGCGGTGGCGGTCGCCGTGTCGATGAGATAGCAGAAGAGAAACACCGAGGTCGTCAGCACCGTGACGAGCGCGGTACGGAAGTACGTGCCGACATAGTCCGCCTTGCGGTCGAGCATCGGCCGGTAGACATAATGTTCCATTTTCGCATACGGGATGCTCATGGCAAGCTGCAGGAGCCATGCGCACGAGCTGGCGATCACCACTCCCTTGATGCCCCACTTGGCACCGAGAGTCACCAGGAAGACGGCAAGAAAGGCGTTATACGGGATACTCATGCTGCCCTGCAATTCATAGTGGTCGGTCGCCTGGAAGATGGCGACGTTCAGATACGCCGCCGCCACGACCGGCAGCGCGCAGGCCATGATGCGGATATAGCTCGCAAGGCGCGGCAGCTCGGCTGCGTCAAGATCCCAGATCGTGCCGACGAGCGGCGTCGAGGCAAAGACCTGCCACAAAACGACCGCCGCGAGCGAGCCGAGCAGCGTAATGGTCAACAGGTTGTTGGCCGCTTTTTCGCCGCGCTTGCGGTCGGCGGCGAATTCCTTCGTCAAAATCGGCACCGCCGCGATGCACAGCGCGTAGCACATCGTCGTGAAAAGATAGAGCGTCGAGTTATACGACGCGGTGTAGAGGTCCGCATCCACGCCGGTGCCGAAGATATTGGCCTGCATCATCTCGCGCACCACGCCGAGGAGCTTGGCAAAGAGCGTGAGCAAAAAGACGATGCTGATCGCGCCTGCCGTGCGGACGCCCGATTTTTCTTTCTTTTCCGTGTTTTTTTGCGGGTCCTGCATGGTGTGTTTCCTCGATTTCTCCATGATCGCGCAGATCATTTCCTCGTTGGTGTCCAGCTTGCGCGAAAGCTCGGCCATATGCGTTTCGACACACTGCACCTGCTCCTTGCCTGTTTCGAGCACGCGCTCCGCCTCAGGCTCAAAAAGCTCCTCGGTGAACCCCTCTCGTGTGCTCAGCTTGTCAAGCCCCACGGAGTTCAAAAACGCCGTGCACTTGGGGTCGTATGAAATGCCGATGAGCGGCACGCCCATGATGGCCGCATAGATCAGCGAATGCAGGCGCACGCCCACGAGCATGTCCATATTGCCGATGATGGAAAGCATGTCCTCGGAGAGGTACTTTTCATTCAGGCACACCGCCGTATTGTCAGGAAGCTGCGCGGAAATATGGCGGCAGACTTCGCCATCCTCTTCGTAGTGGAATGGGATGAGCACGGACTGTGCGTTGTACTTTTCCTTGAGCCACCGGATGGACTTGAGGATCTCGGCGACAAAGCGGCTGTCCCTGTTCCGCTCGCGGATGGCCCAGCCGATGGTCAGACGGCCATCCAGCGAAACGCCTGCTTTTTTCAGGATTGCCGCGCCGACGTCCTTATCCGGCTTTTTCATGCGGATGACAGGGTCTGCTGTGATGACGATCCTTTCGCGTGCAATGCCGATCTCCTCCAGCAGTGCTGCCGAGCGCTCATCGCGCACGACGATGCCGTCCACCCGCTTGAGCGCCGCCGCCGCGGCACGGCGGTTGCCGGGCCGGTCGATCGGCCCGATGCCCTGCGAATAGATGAAGACCTTTTTGCGAAAAAACTGTGCGCAGCGAATGATGGAAAGGTAATAGTGCAGGCTCTTGCTGCTCGTCACATCCTGCAAAAGGCTTCCGCCGCCGGAGATGAGCATGTCGCATTTTTTCACCGCGCGCAATATCGCCATCGGCGACATGCGGTCCACCGCCTCGACGCCGTACTTTTCGCGCGTGGAGGCGGGGTTGTGCGAGAGCACTGTGAGCGAGCAGTCGGGAATGTGCTCGCGCAGCGAGGTCACCAGCGTGCGCAGGATGGACTCATCGCCGATATTGTCGAAGCCGTAATAGCCAGAGATCAAAATGTTAACCATTCTCCACCCCGCATACCCTTCGCACAAGGCGATAGATCAGCTCTGCAAGGAGCATGACGGCAAGACCGATCAGAAGCCCGAAGAGCATGCCCCAGCCGGTGCGCAGCAGGCTGAGCAGAAACGGCGTGCGGATGTGCAGGAACGTGTTGACCACGCTCACAAGCCCGATGCTCATCCCCATGCCGAAAACCATGGGCAGGAACTTCATCCCGCGGCGCAGCGACCAGATGAACAGCATCAGCATCGGCCAGCCGATGAGCATCTCTTTCGTGCGCGGACGGGCGATAAGTGCATTTTCCAGGAAATTGCGGAATGCAAGCTCACTGGCCGACGTGGTGGTCGAGTTGCCGGTGCGGTACATATAATAGACGAACACCAGCAGCATGAACACTGCCGCTACCGCGATGACGACCACCGCAAGGAACCAGCCCAGCTGCATGGGCGTCTTCATCAGCTCGGCAAAATAGGCGTTAAAGCGCTTGATGCGCCCTTTCTCCCCACGCTGACCTGCGTGGGCAAGCACCGCCTCGCGCGCACCGGTCTCTTCATAGGCATAGACCAGCAGATACCCCAGCATGAAAAGCCCGATGGGGATGAGCTGCATGAGCTTCACGCCGCGATAGAGGTCGATCTCGATGATATACGAGAGCTGCGAGAGCGCAGACGATGCGAGCAGCGAGCCGCAAAACGCCGTCAGGATCGTCACAACAGCCGTGCCAAGCGTGAAGACCGCCAGCCTGCCGAACGCCGGCTTCGGCTCGCGCTTTCTCTTTTCCGCCAGCACACGGCACAGGCCGACCGCCGCAAGCGACGGCATCACGCTGCCGCCGGACATGGAAAGCAGCACCTTGAACAGCGACGGCTTCAGCATGGCGAGTTCCGCAAAGCCCAGCGCGCCAAGGATCAGCAGCCCATAGCGCCAGCGATTTTCCATAAAGAAGAACAGATCGAGCAGCAGCACGATGAGCGCCGCCGTGCCGAAGCCCTGCAGCACCTTGAGCGCCATGGACGGAGTCTTGAGTTCCATTGCGGGCACGGTGCCGTGCGTATAGCCAAGGGGGGCAAGCCGCGCGTCCAGATCGCGCAGCATCTGCTTATAGTCGGCAGGATCGGTAACGTAGGTCCACTCCTCCTCTTCCGCGCCCCAACTGACATCGTTGTCCGGCTCCAAGATCATCTTCATAAAAATGACTTTGCAGTTGCGCTCGGCGATGGCGCGGAAGAAGGTGTTGGTGATCTCTTCAGGGCCTTCATAGCCGCAGTACTGGTAGCGGTTCTGGATATACGCCCACTCGTTGAACACGCGGATGCCGCGGTAGCCCGTATCGTCCAGCAGCTCGTTGATGCCGGGCCAGACGAGATTCTGGCTCTGGTCGTTCTGCTCGAACATGCCCACGCCCGCACCGCTGTCGATCAGGTACTGCTTGAGCAGCGCCCAGCCCTCTTCGCTTTCATAGCCGACGAGTTTCTCGCCGCTGTTCATGAAATAAGGCGTATCGTAGTGCTTGAGCACCCCGATATAGCTCTCGGCAAAGCGCGTGCCGTTCATGTCCTTCTGCGTCACAGTGCGCGGAATGATCTGGAAGCCGTGGCGCTCCATCATCGCGGCTGTGTCCGGCCAAATGCCGAGACACAGGTCAAGCAGCTTTTCGCCCTTCATGCCGTTTTTCTGCTGCTGGAGGAAAATAAATCCGTTCTCCCCCTCCAGACAAGTTTTGGCCTCAAAATCCTCAAAACGGTCGTTAAAGGCTGCCAACACCCACTC
Organism: uncultured Oscillospiraceae bacterium; assembly: GCA_934597535.1. Taxonomy (GTDB): domain Bacteria; phylum Bacillota; class Clostridia; order Oscillospirales; family Oscillospiraceae; genus Hominicoprocola. The sequence goes on from CAKTRT010000004.1 coordinate 26,128, forward strand.
GTAAGCGGCCGCCGTGTCGGTGCAGATGATGGAATCGCTGACATCTGTACTGCTGCGCAGCCAGCCGGCCACCTCGGCGGGATAGTTCGTCTCCCAGCCGTAGCTCTCCATCGCCTTTTTCACCGTCATCGTGTGTACGGGGATGGCGGCGCTTTGGCTCAGATCCGTTGCGCTGGCCTCGCCAAGGGCAACCTTGTCCACGCCGAGCGAACGAAACAGCTCCAGCCACTCGTCCTCCGTCTGCGAGGACTGGCGCGCCATGGCGCGCAGGCTCGAATAGTCCAGAATGATATCGTAATACTTGTTGTCCTCCTCGGCCTGCACGCGCGAAATGAGCGGCACGAGCGAAGCGAGCAGACCGATCAGCGCAATGACGGCCAAAATACGGTTCTTTTTCAGTATGCTTTTCATTGTGTTCTCCTTGTGCGGTCTCCGCACTGTTTTTCTCAAAGAGAGGCAAGCTCCACCGGCGTGCCGAGGGCTTTGGAAAAGGCGTAGACCTTGGCAACGTCTTCGATGTATTCCGCGCGCAGATATGCCTGCGCAAGATCGCGCCCCACGGCAAGCACGCCGTGATTGGCCAATGTGCAGCCGCCGCGGTCCCTGAGCGCGGGGATCGCGTTCGTGCCGACACTCTCGGTCCCCGGCGCGGCATAGGCTGCGCAGCGGATGTCGCCGCCCAAAAAGACGCACGATTCGATCAACACCGCGGGGATGCTCTTCCGCACGACGGCGAACGCCGTCGCATAGGGCGAGTGCGTGTGGAAGACGGCGTTTGTTTCACGGTACGCCTTGTAGACCGCCGCGTGCATGCGCCACTCGCTCGAGGGCTGCAATTCTCCCTCGAGCACCGTGCCGTCGAGCTTCATGCGCACGATGTCTCGCGCGCGCAGCGCATCGTAGCGCACGGACGTCGGCGTGATGAGCATTTCATCGGGCGCGACGCGGCAGCTCATGTTGCCGCTCGTGCCGGAAAACAGACCCTCGCGGAACGCCTCGAGCGATTTGTCCACGATCTCCTGACGAAGCAAGTCCAGATTTTGTTCCATTCAGATCACCAGATTGTCCGCTCCGATGCTGCCGTCCGTAAAATAGCGGTGCAGATCGTAGGGAGAGTAGATACCAAGGTCGGTCACAACGCCCGCGACAAGGTGCGGCGGCGTAATATCGAAGGCGGGGTAGTAGCCCTTCACGCCCTCCATCGCCGTGCGCACGCCCATGGTCTGAAGCGTGAAGTTCGGGTCGCGCATTTCGATGTGGACGCTGTCCACCGTCTCGTGCCCCTGATCGGGCGCGCCGGTGACAAAGTACGGAATGCCCATGTACTTGGCAACGATGGCGTTCTGGAACGTGCCCACTTTGTTGACAACGTAGCCGTCGCAGCAGATGGCGTCCGCTGCGGTGGTGAAAACATCGACCTTTTCGTTCTGCATGACGAACGCGGGCATATTGTCGGAGATGACCGTTACGTCAAAGCCCATATCGTGGCAGACGGACGCCGTCAGGCGCGCGCCCTGAAAATACGGGCGCGTCTCAGGGCAGAACAGCCGGATATTCTTGCCGCGGCTCCGGCACTCGCGCAGCATCGTGCCAACGATGGTCTCGGCGAAGCAGTGCGTCATCACCGTGCCGTTGTCGGGGAACATATCGACTAAGTACGAGCCGATCTTTGCCATTCTGTTATAGCGCACATTGTTGAGCTCGATGGTCTTATTCTTGATGGCCTCCGCCACGCTCTCCCCCGCCGAAAGCGCGCGATCGGCCTCTTTCAGGCAGATCTCGCACAGAAGGGTCATGCGCTTTTGCGTCGTGGGGCGCGCGTGGGAAATGGTGTAGGCTGCTTTCTTGAGGTATTCCATCTGTTCGCCCGCCGATTTGTCGCGGCATTCCCACGCCGCGAGCGCCATGCCCATCGGCGCCGCCGTGTAGGGGCCCGCGCTCTGCGTCACCATGTCGGTGATGGCCTGCGCGACCTCAGTGTGTGTGCGGCAGGTGACAAATTCGACCTTCGCGGGGTAAATGCGCCGGTCTAAGATTCGCACCTCGCCGTCTTCAAACCACGCGACATTCTCGTAGCGCAGCAAAAAGGCGAGGTCTTTGTCCGCTCTCTCCATGTTCCTTCTCTCTCACTTTCTATAAAGGCGCTCGACGGCGTGCGCCATATCGGCGCGCACCTTATTTTCGTCCAGCGTCTTGAATTCGCCGTTTTCATATAAAATTCTGCCATCCACCATCGTCATGCACACGTCGCCCGCCTGCGCTGAGCAGGTCAAAAGCGCGGGTGTGTCGAAATTGGGGTAAAGGTGGGGCTTGCTCAGATCAATGGCGATAATGTCGGCCTTTTTGCCGACGGCCAGCACGCCGGTGTCATCGCGGCCCTGGAGCTTCGCGCCGTTGACCGTCGCCATGTCGAGCACCTCCTGCGTCGAAATGTACGTCGGGTCGTTGTGATAGCCGTCGTGCATGATCTCGGCGAGGTGCATCTCCTCGAACATATTTAGATTGTTGTTGCTGGCCGTACCGTCGGTGCCGAGCGTCACGTTGATGCCCTTGTCCATCATCTGGCGGATGGGGGCAAAGCCGCTGCCGAGCTTCAGGTTCGACGTCGGGTTGTGGATGACACTGACGCCATGTGCCTTCAGAATATCCATGTCGCGCTCCGTCACGGCGACGCAGTGCGCCGCTGCCGTGGGCGAATCAAAGGTGCCGAGCGACTCAAACCACTCCGCCGGCGTTTTGCCGTAGCGCTCGATGCACTCGCGCTGTTCGCGCGCCGTTTCGGCAAGGTGGATGTGCATGCGGCCGCCCTTTTCGCGGCAGAGGTCGCTGTACGCCTTGACGATATGGCTCTTGCAGGTATACTCCGCATGGATGGAAAAATCGATGCGGATGCGCCCGTCCGCCGCGCCGTGGTATTTTTCAAAAAGTGCCAGCGATTCGGGGATCTGCGTGTTCTGCTCCACGGTCTGATTTTCGTCAAAGCACTGCACGCAGCGGTTCAGGTTCGCCTTGATCCCTGTCTCTTCGACCGCCCGGACGGTCTCCTCGGGGAAAAAATACATATCGGAAAAGCTCGTCGTGCCGCCCGCGATCATCTCGAGCAGGGCAAAGCGGCTCGCCGCGGAGACATCCTCGCGCACAAGCCTGTCCTCGATCGGGAAAATGGCCTTGAAGAGCCAGTCCTGCAGGGGCAGCCCGCTGCCGATGCCGCGCATCAGCGTCATGGCGATATGGCTGTGGCAGTTGATAAGGCCCGGCATCAGGAGCTTTCCGCGCATGTCCTTTTCCTCGTCATATGCCGTTTCCGGCCTTTCCGCGCCGATGTAATCAATGCAGGCCCCGTTCACGCCAAGGCAGGCGCCGCGCAGCGTTTCGTAACCGCCAGCCTTCCGCAGCAGAATATCCGCACCGGTAAACAGAGTTCTCACAAAAGCTCATCCTCCTTATATCACATATTAACTCATGATAAAGTGTATCACGCCGGACGGCGGATTGCAACGGGTAAAACGCCTGCCCGCATGCTCCTGCTGTCTGTGTTGACAAAATTCGCGCATTTTGCAAGTCGATTTCTTCAAAATTTCACTATTGAATTTGTTAATAGAGATGATTATAATAAGCGCATATTTTTTAAAAGGAGTGAAAACCGGCATGAGCAGATCCTATATCCCGCAAGGCTACCATACCCCGCTGTCTGTTTATGAAATGCAGCGCGCCATCGAATTCATCAAGAGTAATTTTCAGGTCAATCTGAGCAATGCACTGAATCTGCGCCGGGTCTCCGCCCCGCTGTTCGTCGAGGAAAATTCCGGTCTGAACGACAACCTGAACGGCGTGGAGCGCCCCGTCGGCTTTGATATTCCCGACGTCGGCGCGAACGCGCAGGTCGTGCAGTCGCTGGCCAAATGGAAGCGTCTCGCCCTCAAGCGCTATCAGTTCAACGTCGGCAAGGGCCTGTTCACCGACATGAACGCCATCCGCCGTGACGAAGAGGTCGATAACCTCCACTCCATCTATGTGGATCAGTGGGACTGGGAAAAGGTCATCTCTGCGGACGACCGCAATGTCGATTATCTCAAGCGTACGGTGCGCGATATCGTCTCCGCCGTCAGCGAGACGAGCGACGCGCTGAACATCGCGTTCCCCTCCCTGCACACCAAGCTGCCGCGCGACGTGTTCTTTATTACGACGCAGGAGCTGGAGGATCTCTATCCCGACCTGATGCCCAAGCAGCGCGAGGATGAGATCTGCAAGCAGAAGGGCGTTGTCTTCGTCATGCAGATCGGCAAGGTCCTCAAGTCCGGCATCAAGCACGATGGCCGCGCGCCCGACTATGACGACTGGGATCTCAACGGTGATATCCTCTACTGGAACGAAGTGCTTGGCCATGCGTTCGAGGTCTCCTCGATGGGTATCCGCGTCGATCCCGCTTCCCTCGACGCTCAGCTGACGATCGCCGGCTGCGACGACCGCCGCGCGCTGCCCTTCCACAAAATGCTGCTGGCTGGCGAGCTGCCGCTGACCATGGGCGGCGGCATCGGCCAGAGCCGACTGTGCATGCTGCTGATCGGCACGGCGCATATCGGCGAGGTACAGGTCTCCCTCTGGGACGAAGCCACGCACAAGGTCTGCGAGGATGCAGGCGTGCTGCTGCTGTGATCGCAAAAAAGAAAGAGAGGTTTTCCCTCAGGGGAAAGCCTCTCTTTTTCGATTTGTTCCCATCTCGCGGCCAGACGGCCCGTCTACCGCCCTTCTAACGCCGCAGCCACAGACGTCAGGAGCCTTGCTTCGACCTCCGCCGTCTGGACGGACTCTTCCAGAAGCTCTGCCGTGGAAACGGGGAATACCCTTGCTCCACGCTCCCGCAGCAGATAGATCAGGCCCAGAGTCATCTCGTTGCTCCTGGACGTGATGACCGCAGCTTCCTCTTCGAACTTTCCCAGTTCATGCAGCGCCTGCACCAGTCCGCAGCGCATCCGGCCGAGGTAGGTCGGCTGATAGTAGCCGCCAAAGACCGTAAAATCCCGAAGGAAATGGATCTCTAAAAAGCAGAGGAACAGTCCGGGCAGCAGCGTCTGCCCGCGCAGTCCCGCTTCCAGCGCCTGCGGCGTGAAGGGGATCGTTGTGTTCTCGCCCAGCGAGCTGCTGCCCGCCAACACCGTCCTGCCCATTTCCTCTCGCAGCCGCAGGGGAAACAGACACGCACGGCGGTCAAGCCCCCAGAAAAAGTGGGTGCCGTTGGTGTTCCCTGTCCAGCAGCCGGAAACGCCGTCCAGATCCCGGAGCAGCGCTGCCCGCAGCTCCTGACAAAACAGCAGCTGAAACGGAAGCGTGCTTTCTGAGCGGAGGTCACGGATCAGCAGCCTGGCAGCCAGTGTTTCCATGGGCATCCAGAGGTACTGCGGGCTTCGGTCGGTAAAGTAGCGCTGTGAGAGCATGGCGTTGATGACGGTCGTCTGTTCCCAAAGCGTGCCGCAGCGCTGTACCCGGTCCGAGAGCAGGATCTCCCGGCAGTATTGCTCCAGCGCGGCGGCCGTGCGGGGCGTGACGGAGCCGCGCTGCGTTTCCTGCCGCAGACGGTTCAGGGCGCTGTCTACCATTTCTGGAGAGATCCCCTCTACGGCAGCCACGCAGGCGCTGCGCCGCTTGAACGGATACAGCGGCAGCCGCAGACCGCCTTGCGGCTGCGTGCAGTCATAGACCAGCATTCCCTTCGGATAAATGGCGCTGTCCAATCTCAGGTTGGCACACGCCAGAAACGGAACGGTTTCGCCGCGTTCGCCCTGCAGCCGCAGCCACTGGTCGCAGAGGATCGTGTCCTGCACGGTCATGTATTCAAACGCGGGATGATGGTGGTTGGCGGTGGATAGGCAGCGGGTGCGGCGAAGGACTTCCGCGCATTCCGCAGCGGTCTTCACGCCGAAAAAGGGCGCGAAGTAGTCCCGCATCTCCGCCAGCAGATCTTCCGACGGCAGGATGTCCGGCAGCGGCCGGTGGCGGAGCTGTTCCAAATAGGCAAGCAGCGTTTCGCCGCCATGGCGCGCGAGCAGCTCCGCGGCCGCCGGATATTGATCGGCAAGCGATGCGATCCGCTCATTCATGTTGCGCAGCCTCCAGCCTGATCAAAAGCACTGTGTTATTCATGTTCATGATCCGCGTATAGGTCTTCTGGTCGGTGAGTCGCTCAAGCAGCCGGATATTGTTCATTTGGAGGATGTCCTCGTCATCCACGAACGTCAGCGGATCAAAGGGCGCGCCGTTATCGCGGATGCGGACGATCAGATTTCCCTCCTCCAGCAGCAGGCAAATATCGATCATGTCTACGTGCCCGTTGTGATTGATGATGTTGAGGGCAGCCTCTTCAAAGGCGATAGCCAGAAAGATACCCTTGTTGCGGGGAATATCATTTTGCCGGCAGAACTGGTCGATCTCACGATGAATGTCCGCAACGCTGTCCGGCTCGCCAGTGATGGAAAAGGTATGGCAGCTCCGGTCGGCCTGATCCTCCAGACCAAAGATCGCGATATTCCGGTAAAGCCGCTTTTCCCGGAGCAGCGTGACCGCAGGGGAGAGCAGTTCCACCAGAAGGCACCAGACCGCCACGGCGGGGATGCTGTGCCAATGGAGACACGAAATAGCCGCCACGCAGAGCAGCAGGATCAGTATTTTGAACACCACATTCTGCAGTGTCAGCAGGAGCACGGACAGACGCTGACGCTGGACGCTCGGATAAAGTCTGGCAAGCAGGTCGTTGAGCCAGAGGGCGGGCAGGCTGAGCAGCATAATGCGGAGCGCGAGCACGGTGTCCGGTTCCGCGGCAATGCCGTAGGAGCGCAGAAACGGCGCGGAGAAGCAGAACAGTCCCGCCGCCAGCGCCGCAACGAGCGCATAGGTATACTTGGCCAGAAGCGACATCATCTTCTGCAATCCGTAGAAATCGCGTTCCCCATACAGCATACTGCCCAGCGTGGAGATCGTCTGCAGCGCGCCGCCCGCCAGGATCCGCAGGAGAAATCTCAGCTGGCTGTACACCGCGTACAGCGCTACGCCGATGTTGCCCACAAAATACATCAAGAGCAGATTGACGGTCAGGCCGGAGAAGATCCGGGAGGCCTTGTCCGCTGCAAAGGATGAGCAGGACGAGGTAAGCTCGCGGCAGGTCTCGCGCAGATCGCCTGCACGCAGGACAAAGCGAAAGGTGCGTTTTTGCGACAGCAGGTAGGGAAGCGTCACCAGAATGCCGGCCGCGTTGCCCAGCAGAGAAGCCGCCGCCGCGCCGGCAACGCCCATGCTCATATACTTCATAAAAACAACGTCCAGAACGATATTCACCGCATTGGCGGCGATCACCGAGCCCATGGCCAGTCTGGCGTGATCGTCCAGAATGGCAAAGGCGGAGAGGACCAGATTGATGCCGACGAACGGCGCTGAGAGCAGGATGAAAAAGGCATACCTTGCCACATCCCCCGCGATCGCGCCGTTATTGGACAGGATACCGCTGAAAAAGCCGCAGAACGGCAGCAGGCACCAGCATAGAAGACCGCCGGCAAGAGCCAGAAGGAAAGACAGGGTAAAAGCGCTGTTGGCCTGCCGGAGCTTTCGCCGCCCCAGCAGGATGCTGACAGCGACCGGCCCGCCGGATGAGAGAACAAAACCAAAAAACTCCGCCACATCCACAAAGCTGTCGCAAAGGCCGGCGGCAGCGACCGCATCGGCGCCCAAAAGCGCGCCGATGAGCATAAAGTCCACAACGGAGACCAGATACGCCGAAGCCGTCACCACCGTGCCAACGCCGAAAAACTCCCGCGTCTTGCTCCGTATGATGGCTTCGTTCCTGCTGTGTTCATAACCCATGTCGTTCTCTCCTCTTTGCGTTGGGGATAAGTCTGCGCCGTGCACCGGCGCAGACTTATCCCTCTTTTTTCAAGCATTCCTCATCCAGCATCCCCAGTTTGCCGGCCACGGCAACGACCTCGACCTGCAGGCAGGTCAGGTTGGCCGCTGTGGCGATAAAATCGATCATGGAATTAACCGCTACGGCCAGAGCGAGCGCCTCGCCGGGGATGCCGAGCTGGGTAAACATGACCGCGTAGCAGGTCAGCGCGCCGCCCGGGATGGGCGGCATCGCCAGCGACAAAAGCCCGGTCACGACGATCATCGTAAGGAGCCACGCGGGCGTGACGGCTACGCCGAAATTTTCCGCCATGCACAGGCAGATCGCCACAAAGGCGACTGTAACGCCGGGCATATAGAGCACCTGCCCCAAAGGTACGACAAAATGCACAAGCGCCGAAGGAATCCCCAGCTTTTTTTCGCAGGTTTCCAGATTAGTGGCAAACGCCGCGGAGGAGGACGCCGTGGTAAGGCCGATGAGGAAGGTCGGCAGCAGCTTTTTGAAGAGCAGCCGGACGCTCACCCGATACCGCACGGCCAGAATGACGATGAATGCGAGACATACCAGCGGGCAGAAGACATAGGTGATGACGATAGCCTTGAGAACGCCGGTGAGCTCAGAGCCGAAATCGGACTCCAACAGTCCGAGCAGACTGAAAAATACAAAGAGCGGGATCAGGTCGCCGACCGCCCCCATGAGAAACTGAACCACCTCGTTCACCTGCTCGACAAAGGCACGGACAATGGCAGCCCTGTCTCCCAGGATCAGCAGAGCGACGCCCGCGGCGGCGCCCAGAAAAATGATCTGCAGGGTGTTCCCGTTCAGAAATGGCGAGATGATATCCGGCGGAACGATATCCAGCACGATCTGGTATATCGCCGAGAAGCTGCTTGCGGCCTTGCCGCCGGCGGACAGCTCCAGCGGAAAGAGCCATACAAGGCATCCCGCTGCCGCCGTGCCGACAAGAAAGGTCAGCAGCACGATGCGGCCGATCACCTTTTTCCCGATCCTTCCCATGACGGTCATATCGCCGATATTGAAGATGCCTGAGCAGATCGCCAGAAAGATCATCGGCGAGGAGATCATGCGCAGCAGGTTCAGGATCAGCGAAAACAGCGGATCGGTCACAGACCGGATGCCCGCCTGCACCCCCGCGGGAAAAAGCCGCTGCACCAGCCCGAGGCAGACTGCCGCCGCGATGGCAAGCAGGAGCTTCTGCATCTGCCCGAGCTTCCGCCTTCTGGGCGGACAGACGGTCAGGCGGTTTTCGCCGTTTTGGTAGCTCTGCATCAGGGAGAGTCCCGCCTGTGCCAGAAGTCGGCTGGAAAGGAAGCTGTTCTCCGGTATATCGTCAGAACGGATCTCTCTGCCCTCAACGCGGATCTCGATCAGCTGCTTTCCCATACGCTTTTTTGCGCAAAAGACGACCGGAGCCATGGGAAGCACGGCAGCCCAGCCCTCGAGGATCTCCTCCAGTGAGAGCCGGAGCCGGATGATATCCCTCCTGTCCACCTCTGCCTCCGTCAGAGACGCTGCAAGCTCCTGCGAAAGGAGGTCCACGGTCTCCGGCGACAGCCGGAAGCTTTTCCTTTTCAATGTCAGCACATCCATTTCCTCCCGCTCACCAGTTCTTCTTCAACGTCAGGCGGTTACGCCCCTCCGAATACTCATATATCACATCATCCATGGTCTTTTTCACCATATAAATGCCAAGTCCGCCGATCTCCCGTTCCTCTGCGGAAAGCGTCGTGTCCGGGTCCGCCTGCTCCAGCGGGTTGTAGGGGCTGCCGTTGTCCGTGAATACCAGTGTGATCCGGCCGTCCTTTGCCGCGCATTCCACTGCAGCTTCCGTTGCGCCGCTGTAACGCTGGATGTTGGAGTAGATCTCGTCCACGGCGATATTCATTTTAACGGCCGCTTTCACCGGCACCCCCGCCTGCGCGAGCGTATCCTCCACAAAGGACACCACGGCCTGCATCGTATCCTCCCTCGGATCGACCGTGATGCTGTGCTTCGGCGTCAGGCGAAGGCAGAGCATGGTCATATCGTCAAATTGGGGGGCTTCGCCCACAAAGGCGTCAACATCCTGTTTGACGCCCCGGCAGATCTCTTTTGCGTCCGCTCCGGCCAGCCGGTTCAGAACGGCCTCCAGCCGGGCGTCGCCGTAGAGCTGTTCGTGCGCGTCGGTCGCCTCGGTCACGCCGTCCGTGTAGAGGAATATTTCGTCGCCCGGCAGAAGCGCCAGCTCGCCGCTCCGGTATTTCATCCCCTCCATGCCGGCCAGAACAAAGCCGGGCCGTGTCTTAAAGTACTCGTAGCGGCCGCCCTGATGCCGGATGAGCGGCGGGTTGTGTCCCGCATTCGCAAAATGCACCGTGTGCGTTCTCAGATCCAGAATTCCCATCCAGCAGGTCACGAACATCTCCGCTTCGTTGTTTTCGCACAGGTCCGCGTTGGCTTTCGTCAGGATCTCCGCAGCATCGCTCTCGTTTTCCGCGTGGCTTTTGAGGATCGTTTTCGCCTTCATCATAAACAGTGCCGCAGAGATCCCCTTGCCGGACACATCCGCGATCAGAAAGGCAAGGCGGTTTTCATCCAGCAGGTAAAAATCGTAAAAATCACCGCCGACCTCCTTTGCCGTATCCATGCTTGCATAGATGTCAAGGTCCGTCCGGTCGGGATACGGCGGAAAGGTGCAGGGGAGCGTGGAAAACTGGATCGTTTTGGCAAATTCCAGTTCCCTGTCGATCCGCGCCGCCGCCTCCGCGATATAACCCTTCAGGGTGTGCACGGTGGAATTGATGTCGTCAGATAGGGAAATGAATTCCTCGTTGGCGCGCACGTCAACGGATACATTCAGATTTCCGCCCGTGATCTCCTTGAGCGAGCGGTTGATCTTCTGGATGTTCTCCACCACCAGCTTTTTTACCAGAAAGTAGATCAGCACGAACAGGGCGGCAAACACCATGATCTCGATAAACACGGTGATATACAGGGAAATGTTGCGTCCGAAAACGACCTCCGCCTTTGTCATGACGCCGATGATGTAATAGCCCTCCGCAACGCCGTACATCACATAGCAGTCTTCTCCGTAGACTGCTTCCATGAACATCTGTCCCGCCGTTTTCGGCACGACGGCGCTGCCCTTCCGCTCCGGCTGCAAGTGAATGCCCGTTATGTCCAGCCACATCCCCTCGCGTCCGTCCGGATCGCTCACCAGACGATAGTCCTCATTGGCAATGAGCATGAACCCGTTTTCGCCCACATGGCGGTTCCTTGTAACGCCGATGACCTGCTCGTCAATGTCCGCCTGAAAGCGCCGGGCATCGTACCCGACCTGCACAAAGCTGCCGCTGCTCAGAACGGCTCCCGCATATTTCATGGAAACGCCCGCCTTGTGAGAGACGGTCTGATAGCGCTGCACAAGATCCTTTTCGCCGCTGAGCAGCGTCAAGAATTCCTTCGACTGCTCGCCGCTTGCCATGTCAAAACCCAGATAAGCAGGCGTCGTACTTGCAGAGATCACGCCGCTTTGATCGATAATATTGATCTCGGATACATCATAGGCCTCAAGAAGCATGCGAAGCGTCTGCACTCCGTGATCCCCGAGCCGCTCCAGCTCATCGCGGATCATGCGCGTCAGCCTGAGCAGATTTTCGTCCGAGGCGTCATTGATATCATCACGGACATCTTCGATATAAAGGGAGAGCATTTTTTCGGCATCGTCCGCTGCGAGTCTCGACTGCAGCACATAGATAAAAAGGCTGGACACCGCAAATGCCAGCATGACGCAGACAAGCAGCCAGCGCGAAAAGGTCTGCGCCAGCTGGTGCCGATATTTTTTCCGCTTTCCGCGCGCTGTCTCGCCCGCAAGGGACGTGACCGTCAGCATAGCCAGCGCGGCCGCGCCGGCATGCAGCGCGATCATCGGCGCCGCGCAGCGCTCCACCAGCGTAAAGGCCCGGTGTACGTCCTGCATATTCCCGGAAAATACCAGAAGCATATTGACTACTTCCAGCACAAAGCCCGCTGCCAGACCGTAGTGCCACGCAGGGCGCTTGTTGTCAAACATCCACTTTCGCAAAGCCGCGCTCAGCAGCCCCGCAAAAAGGGTGGTGAGACTTGCGCCGAGCCTTGTGTATGCTCCGGCGCCCCACAGCGCTGCGGCATACCGTTCGACGCCGCCGATCACCCCGGCGATGACGCCCGCAGGCGCGCCGAAGATCAGCCCCGCGCACAGGGGCGCAGCGTCCCTCGCGCTGATAAGCGCGCCATCCACGTAGATGCCGAACTCTGTGCCCGCAACGGCCAGCAGCCCAAACGCAAGCCCGCACACGACCTGCCATGTCCGCTCGGACAGCGCCGATCCCGCTTTTTTACTGCACCGGTAGAGCAGTGCGGACAGCATGGCGGGGCACAGTGCCGCCAGACCGAGCTGTAAGTACAACATCAGACTGTCTCCTCCCACGGAAAGGCTCACTCGATGCTCAAAATATCGGCAAAGCCGGTGACCTCAAACACCTCCATGACAGCCTCGTTCACATTTCTGAGCAGCATCTGCCCCTGCTTGTTCATGATCTTCTGCATTGCCAGCAGCACGCGAAGACCGGCGGAGGAAATATATTCCAGCTTTTCAAGGTCAAGGGTCAGGCTCGTGATCCCGGAGATGCTGCTGCGCAGATCCTCCTCCAGCTTCGGCGAGGTGGTCGTGTCCAGCCGTCCCTCCAGCGCCACCGTCAGGGCTGCTCCGTTTACCGTCTTTTGAATGTTCATCGTATGCCTCCACATGAAAATGATTTTTCCGCCGTCCCGCTCAGGGGTGCGGCGAGGAGCGGGGCGGTCACGCCCGCGTAGCACCCTCCTGCCTGCCAGCTTTCCGATCGAGCAGCATCTGATCTGTTTTCTGCCGCAGGAGCAGCAGCATATCCAGCTGCTCGGCATTGATGTCCAATCCCCGCTCCCGGAACAGCAACAGGAGCCTTCTCTTGTATTCGCGCTCCGGCAGCGTCGGATATTGCTTTGCCAGCTCATTCAGCTTTTGCCGCAGCTCCGCATTGGTATCCGCTTCCCAGTTGAACTTTGCAGTCTCTGCAAAGGAGAGCTTTTTCTTTCTCCAGGGCCAGTTCATAGAAAATCTCCTTTCCGTGCACCGCCCGCCCTGATCCTCTGCGGGCGGCGCTCTGATCGATGAGCAGCAGGCTTGCTTTTGCGGAGGCATGATAGCACAAAGGCATTTCGCAGAGCTGAAAACAGCGAAATTGGTCGTTTTGCCTCCCAAATTGGACAAAAAGAAAAACCGCCCGAGGGCGGTTTTTCCAAGAGAAGGATTCTTCTTTTCGGAGAGGATCAGATCATCGCAGCAGTGCTCCAAGCGGCGCGGTTGCCGGTGAGCAGGTTGCCGGCCTGAAGAGAATCGCCGATGTTGTAGATCTCGGGAGCGATGCGCTCTTCGATGGCCTTGTAGTAGGGATCCTGATTGGCGGCGCGGCCCATGCACAGCACCACGAGGTCGGCGGGCAGGCTTTCGATCAGGCTCTCGGGCCCCATCTTGGGCGCAAGTGGGTTGTCGATATTCTTGGGGATCACGGGCGTCCAGGTGCAGTAGGGGTCGGGCACGCCCTTGGAGATGTTGCGCTCGATCTTAACGGAATTGTCGCCGCCGAAGCCGACGACCTTCGAGCAGTTGATGAGCTTGCCGCCGACCTTTTCAAAGTAGTGGATCAGGTGGCCGCGGTTGGCGGTGCAGGCGCCGTCCATCATGTACTTGAGCATTTCCACAACGGTCACGTCGCAGCCGTGCTCATATTCCAGCCAGTAGGCGGTCTCCATGCCGACGCTGCCGCCGCCGATGACAACGACCTTCTTCGCATCGCCCAGCTTTTCGGGGTGGTTGAGCAGATCAACGCCGTCCACAGTCTTGGCGTCCTGAATGCCGGGAATGGGCGGGAGCTTGTCGCTGCCCTGCGCACCGACGGCAAAGACGATCACGTCAAAGCCTTCGGACTTGAGAAAATCGTTGTCTGCGGGCTTGTTCAGATGCACGGCGATGTCTTCGGCCTTTTCGACCTGCGCGATGAGCCACTGCGTGTAGTTCATCATGTCGAATTTGACCAGCGGCTTGGAGGCGGGCCAGAGCTTGCCGCCGAGCCTGTCGGATTTTTCAAAGATCTCGACCTTGTGACCGCGTCTGGCGGCGACGAGGGCAAAGTTCATGCCGGCGCTGCCGCCGCCGACAACGGCGACACGCTTGACCTTTTCCGCCTTCGGGAACTCCTTGGGCATGACATCCTCAAAGCCGGTGCGCGGATTGACGGCGCACTGGGGATGGCCGCCTTCGACAAATTCGTTGACGCAGCCTTCCTGACAGCCGATGCACGGGCGGATATCCTCGACCTTGCCGGCATAAGCCTTGTTGCACCAGTCGGGATCAGCCAGCACGGGGCGGCCGAGCATGACCATGTCGCACTTGCCGTCGCGCAGCGCCTTTTCTGCAAGGTCGGGGTAGCCGAGCTTGCCGACGGCGACGACGGGGATCTCCACACCGACATTGGACTTTACGCCGCGGGCGGCAAAGTATTCCTTGGCGACCTTGGAGATATCGAGGAAGCAGCCCGCGGGCATACCGGCGGGCGGGTGCGGCAGCCACCAGTTGTCATAGCAGCCGAGGTCAACGTCAAACATATCGACGCCGGCCCTGACGAGGTTTTCCATGTAATCCAGCGTATCGGCAACGCTGCGGCCGTTCTGGAAGTTTCTGAGGCTCTTGACTTTGTCCATGCGCTCACCGTAGGTCTCGTTGAGGGCAAGGGAGAGATCGATGCGGTACATAATGGGGAAGTAGGGGCCGACACGCCTGCGGATCTGCTTGATGAGGTCAATGCCGAAGCGCTGCCAGTCGGCATACTTGCCGGCCTTGCGGCGGTTGAAGGCAGGGGAGGTCAGCTGGTCGAGCAGGTAGCCCTCGTGGCCGTGCAGGTACACGCCGTCCATGCCCATGACCTTGGCGTCCAGTGCGGCCTGACCGGCGTTGCGGATGATCTTGTCGCATTCAAAGTCGAGCAGCGGGCGGCAGGGGATCTCGGGCAGGTAGAAGTTGGGGTTGATCGAGGCGGAAACGGGCAGCTGATATTTGTTGAGCAGACACGTGGGCGCGCCGACGCGGCCAAGACCCGGCGTGAGCTGGATGAAGATGCGGCTGCCGCGGGCATGCACGCCCTGAGCAAGATCGCGCCAGCCCATATGGTTGGTGCGCGTGCCGTCGATGCGGGGGAAGTAGGAGAAGTTGCCCTTTTCGGTGACAGTGGAGTCAATGTGATGGCTGATGGGGATGAGACCCGTTGTCAGAAGGCCGACGCCGCCCTCGGCGCGGGCGAAGAAATATTGGAGCATCTTATCGTTGGGACGGCCGGTCTCTTCGGCCATCTGGCAGTTGCCCATCGGCGCCATGACAAGGCGGTTCTTCACCTTGAGTCTGTTGATCCGGATGGGGGAGAAGAGCTTATCGTAGGGGTACAGCTCCTGCGTCATGCGCGCTGCGCCGCCGGCGCAGTTGCCGGGATTGGTCTGGAACCAGTTGCCGTAGCTGTCGATCAACTGTTGTACCAATGCGTCAGTTTTCATGTGGGGATCTTCCTCGCTTCCTAAAAAAGTAATCAGAACATCATGGCATGATTCAAAATGAGCAGGGGATTCCTGCATAATGCTTGATACAGTTTACCATAGCGCAGCGGAAGAATCAACAAAAAAATTAGCGAGCAAAGCGAAAAATTCGAGCAAAATGTCAAATAATCGTTGTAAAAGCAAAAGAGCTGTGGTAAAATACAAGTTATGAACAAATTGTGAAAATGCAGGAAAGGAAGGAATGCGATTCATGTCAGCGCGGGCAAAGATCATTGCGCTTGCCGGAAAGGGCGGCGTGGGGAAAACGTCGGTCTCGGCGGCGATCGTGCGCCTTCTGGCCGGGCGGTATCCGGATGCGCGCATCCTTGCCATCGATGCCGACCCTGCCGTCGGCCTTGCGACGGCGCTGGGGGTGGAGGTGCGCGAGACACTGGACGATATCCGCAAGTCCATGGCCGCCTCTTCTACAAAAACGCAGACGGACGAGCTGCTGAGCGAGGCGCGATTCCGCCTGTTCGATGCGATGTGCGAAACGCGGGGCTTTGCCTTTCTTGCCATCGGCCGGCCAGAAGCGGCAGGCTGCTACTGCACGGTCAACGGCTATCTGAAAGAGGTCATCTCCCTTCTGGCGGGGGAGTTTGACTATGTCGTTATCGACGGCGAGGCGGGGATCGAGCAGATCAACCGCCGTGTGATGGAAAGGGTAACGCATCTGCTGCTGGTGACGGACCAGAGCCGCAAGGGCTATCAGGTCGTCGGCACGATCAAGAAGGTCGCCGATGCACTGGTGATGTATGAGCAGTGCGGCGTGATCATCAACCGCGCGACGCGGCCTGAGCTCGTTACAGACCCTGAGATCGCGGGCGCGCCGGTGCTGGCTGTGATCGGCGCGGACGCGCAGCAGGCGAAAAACGATGTGCAGGGCAGGAGCGTGTTTGACCTGCCGGAGGGTTCCGAGGTTATCAAAGGAGCGCTGGAGGCGCTCTCAAAGATAAAGCTTTGAGGCGGCGCGGCGCGCTTTCTCGGGCAAAGGAAGAAAGAATATGAAAAGAGGTGTACCATTTGAAGGATCTCAAGCATCTGATCTACTTTGAACAGCTCCTCGACGAAGCGAACAACGAACTGGTACAGCAGGCAAAGGCGGAGGGCAAGCTCGCCATCGGCTATACCTGTTTCCACATCCCCGAGGTGCTGCTCAATCTGGACAACTGTTTTTCTGTGCGCCTGCGCGCACCGAGGACCGGTTCAATCGACATGGCGACCTACTACATGTCGAACTACACCTGCGAGTTTGCCCGTGCGCTGCTCGAGCGCGGCATGGAAGGCGGCTACAACTTCCTCGACGGTCTCGCCGGCGTAGATGCCTGTTCGATGATGAACCGCTTTTATGAACACTTTGAGATACTCAAGCTCAACGAGAAGCCGAATTTCTTCGTTACGCACACCGACATGCCCTTCAAGGTGGAAGATTACACCATCCGCCAGTATGTCAGGCAGATGCGCATCAGGCTTCTCGACGTGATGGAAAAGAGCTATGGGATCGACACCTCCGACGCGGCCATCCGCAAGGCGGTGGAGGAGCACAATGAGGTCTGCCGCATCATCAGTGAGATCGGCGAGATACGCAAGCTGGACAATCCGCCTATCACGGGCTACGAGTTCCATGTGCTCAACCTTGTGACCTACTGCTGCCCGAAATATCTGATCCTGCCCAAGCTGCGCGAAACGCTGGAGGAGATCAAAAAGCGCGAGGTGGACGAAAAGCCGTGGTACCGCGCCCGCGTATCCATCGTCGGCAGCGAGATCGACGATCCGAGCCTGACGAAGATGATCGAGGAGGTCGGCGCGTTCGTCGTGTCTGACCGTTACTGCTTCGGCTCCACGCCGGGGCGCGAGGTCATCGAGCTGAACGACGAGGAGGATGCGCTTACGCAGATCTGCCGCCACTGTATGCAGGTCTCCGAATGCGCGCGCTATATCGCCGACGATAAGGTCGCCCAGCGCCGCGCGACGGCGGACCGCCTTGCCCGCGAGTTCCGCGCCGACGGCATTATTTACGAGCAGATGAAGTTCTGCGATTACTGGGGCTTCGAGCGCGCGCTCGTCAGCCACATCATGAACGAGGAAATGGGATGGCCGGTGCTGTCGATCGACAGGCCCTACAACGCCCGTTCCTCCGGTCAGCTCCGCACGCGCTTCCAGGCGTTCGTGGAGTCGCTGGAGATCAAACGCATCCAGAAAGAGGGAGGGAAGCGGTAATGGCAAAGCAGAAATATCCCAACCCCGCGATTTGGCGCCATAAGGACAATATGGACTGGAAGGCGCAGGGCGAAAACCTCAAGGAGGTCGCCTCCATCGCCGTCGATCTCTTTAAGGAGACCGACTGGGCCGCCTTCAAGGCGCGCCAGCTCAATAATCTGAAGGATACCGGCGCGCGCCTGCGCAGCGAGGCGAAGGCAATCGCGGGGATGAGCAATGCCGAGCGCTGGGATCTGCTCGTCAACGGCGAAAAGCAGCTTGGCAAGCTCTACCGCAGCGGCGCGATGGCGACGGTGCGCCGCGAATGGCGCGGCGTCGGCTCCACGGCGATGGACTTCTATTACTGGTGCAGGATGTGGGGGATGCTGCTGGCAACATTTTCAAAGGATCTCATCCCCGCGCTCAACAGCGTGCTTTATTACCGCTGGATGATGTCCTACCTGTGCTGCGTGGGCTTCCTCGATAAAAACACGCTTGGCCAGCGCGGCAGCGCGCTGCGCATGAGCCACCTTATGATCTACGATATCTTCCGCTATGTTGCTGAGAATCTGGTCATCATGGCCAAGTGCGACCGCAAGAACGGCAGCAGTGAGAGCCTGAACAAGAAGGTCGTCCTCTTCGACGAGATGACCATGGGCCAGATCATGGCCGGGTTCCCCGACCTTGTCGGCGTGCCTTACCAGCTTTTCCCGGTCTTTCTTGTGTCCGAGATCGACCAGCTCACCTGCGTGCCCTATATCGATGCGGTCGAGTCCTTCGGCCTGCCTGCCGATACCTGCCCCGTTCCCTCGAGCGAGTGCGGCGCGCTGGTGCTCGACGCGCTGCCCCACATGGGCAAGTGCTTTATCTCGTCCTCCATGCCGTGCGACGGCTCGACGATGGCATCGGAGTATATGTCCCGCCGCTTCCCTAAGCTGCCGGTCTTCCACCTCACGTTCCCTGTGCGCTATGAGTACGAGGAGACCGTGCCCGACGCGGCCGAGGATATCAGGCACTGTATCAAATTTATCGAGGAGCAGACCGGCGCGAAGTGGAACTGGGAGGCTTACTTTGCCGCCATGAAGCGCTTCAACCGTGAGACGAGCTTCGAGCTGCAGAAGTGGGAGGTCAACCAGACCCGTTATCCGCAGATCATCGGCCCGGCCTACGAGCTGTTCCGCAAGTGGAACTACGAGATGGACGGCGGCAGCGACCCGCGCGTGATGAAGACCTTCGAGAAGGTCAACAAGATCATGCTCAAGGCCTATGAGAAGAAGGAAGAGGCATGGCGCGGCAAGATGAAGTACCGCGGTATCGTCTGGTCCTGCCCGGCGCACTATTATGCCAACTTCTCCAACTGGATCGCCAACTGCTGGGGCGTTGACATCCTTGTCGAGATGGAGAGCCTCAACTTCACCCGCCCGCTCGAGACCGAGGATCAGGGCAGGGCGCTCGAGGATCTTGCCCGCCTGTATGAGCGCATGGTCATGCGCCGCCACACCAACGGCGGATATCAGAACGTTGTCAACGAGCTGTGGCGCCAGTGCGAGATCTGGAACGTTGACCTTATCATCATGTATCAAAACGTCGCCTGCAAGAATATGGCCACGCTTCAGGGTATTCTTGATGAGCAGGCGCGCCAGAAGGGCTACCATATGATCTGGATCGAGCACGATCTGATGGATCCGCGTACCGTGTCCCGCAAGACCATGCGCGGCAAGGTCAACGAATACATGCGCACCGTCATGAAGGCGGAGCCGGTCGATCCGACGCTCGTCGAGTTTGACGATGAAAACGCAATGTGATTTTGAATCTATAATTTATACAATACATTTTGGGGGAAACAACTATGAAGTATTTCGGCGGCTGTGACGTAGGCTCCACCTACACCAAGGCAGTGATCCTTGACGAGACCGGTAAGATCGTTGCCGACACCACCCTGCGCTCCAAGATCAACTCCGAGGTCAGCGCAACGCTGGCAATGGAGGAGGTCTGCAAGAAGGCGGGACTGAACGATTCCAAGGATCTTGCGTACCTGATCGGCACCGGCTACGGCCGCAACAAGGTCCCGTTTGCCGATGAAAACATCTCCGAGATCTCCTGCCATGCCATGGGCGTGCACGTTACGAATCCCGATGTCAAGGCCATCATCGATATCGGCGGTCAGGATGTCAAGGGCATCTCCATCGACACCGACGGCACGGTCAGGAACTTTGCCATGAACGACAAGTGCGCCGCCGGCACCGGCCGCTTTTACGAGGCCATGGCCCGCTCGTTCGAGATGACCCTGCCTGAGTTTTCCAAGCTTTCCCTGAACGCCAAGAACGTTATTCCCATCACCGCCCAGTGCACCGTCTTCGCCGAGAGCGAGGTCATCACCCTCGTCGGCGAGGGCAAGCCCATGGACGAGATCGCGGCCGGCATCCAGATGGCCGTCGCCAAGCGCTGCTTCGTCATGGCGAAGAAGGCCGGCGCGGTGGACGCCATCACGCTCACCGGCGGCTGCGCCAAGAACGACGGTCTCAAGCAGGCCATCGAGCGCGTGCTCAAGCTCAAGGTCGTCGAGCTGAAGACCGACCCGCAGCTCATGGGCGCGCTCGGCGCTGCTGAGTATGCCCGCCAGAAGGGGCTTGCCAAGGCCTGAAGCTGCCTGCGGCACAATCACTCATAGGAAAACTGCTTTGCGGCGCGCCGTTTTTTCAGGCGGCGTGCCGGATGGAGGAAAAAATGGATAAGATTTTCAAGGTCATTCTCAAGCTCGCGTCGCTGCTGTCCGTGATCGTCGGCGTGCTGTTCGTCGTATACTTCTGGAACCTTGACCAGAAGCTGATGAGCTGGGTCTATATTCAGGTCAACCGCATCCACGACCGCAAGAACGTGGACATCAAATTCTGACGGATGGAGCTTTACAACGCATTGATCCGCGCGGCGCGCGCCATGATCGGCGGCGCGCCGGTCCGGCGGTGGGACTACCGCGAGGATGACGCATGGGCCGACAGCGGCGAGAGCGAGCTTGTCATGCTGCGCGACGCGGCGTTCGAGCTGGGCGGCTCCGGCAATCCGTCGGCAAACTTCACCTGCGCCACGAGCGATGAGCAACTTGTCCCGCGCGATGAGATCCTGCTCTACGGGAAGGATCTGCCGCAGATGACGGGGGACATCTCCTTTGCCCGCCTTGTCTTTCTGCAGGTGGACGAAGTCCTCGGCGAGGACGACGAGGCAACGTTTCAGGCCATCCGCGACATGGAGTTCGTCAAGTACCACGTCTTTCCCAAGGGCTACATGGTGCGCATCTCCAGCGAGAGCAACCGCGAGCAGGTGCGCATCAGCCGCGACGCGCTGCGCGGCGGCGTCAGCTTTCGCCGCATCGGCGCGAGCTACATCCGTGCCTATCACAAAAACCCGCACGTCAAGCGCGTGCAGATCGTCTTTCTGACCGGCCACCCCGCCGTTGCCGAGCTGGCGCAGGCGGCGAAAAAGGTGGACGATATCACAAAGACGCTGACCCACATTCTGGAGGGGCTGCCGACCGACTGCGGCTCGTGCACGCTCAAGCCCATCTGCGACGAGGTCGAGGGCATGCGCGAGATGCACTTCGGCAAGGCGAAGCAGCAGAAGCAATGAACGGATAGGAAAAACGGAGTCCGTTGGGCTCCGTTTTTTTCCTGCCCGGCGGCGCTTGTGCCGCCGCAGAAAATATGGTAATATCATAATATTGATCGCGGGCGCTTTCGCCGTCCGTTCTTGTGATCTGGAGGAGCATGGCCATGGACAGACAGAGAAAAGCGGATATGATGCTGGTGCTGGCCACCGGCTTTTGGGGCGTTTCCAACTGCCTGACGGCCATCTGCCTGCGCGAGCTGCAGCCGCTGACGCTCAACGCCTTCCGCTTTCTGACGGCGTTTCTCGTGCTGGGGCTGGCGTTCCGCAAGCGCATCGCGCGCGCGAGCCGCGAAACGCTCAAATACAGCCTGCTTGTGGGGCTGTCGCTTGTGATGGTCTACGTCGGCGCGACCTACGGCGTGCTTTACACCTCCGTTTCCAACGCGGGCTTCATCGGTGCGATGACCGTGCTGTTTACGCCGGTGCTCGAGCTTGCGCTCTACCGCAAAAGGCCGGGGAAGAAGTTTTCCTTCGCGCTGCTGCTGTGCCTGATCGGCATCGCGCTGCTGACGCTCGGCGAAACGCTCCGGCCCGCGCCGGGCGATATCATCTGCCTGCTCGTGCCCACGTTTTACGCCGTTGACCTGATGCTGACGGAAAAAGCCGTCTCAAAGCCGGAGGTCGATCCCATCGCCCTCGGCGTGTGCGAGCTGATCGTCGTCGGCGCCGTGATGCTGGCGCTCTCGCTCCTTTTCGAAACGCCGCGCCTGCCGTCCACACCGGCGGTCTGGGCGTCGGCGCTGTTCCTCGGCATTTTCTGCTCGGGCATCTGCTTCATCATCCAGAGCGTTGAGCAGCAGTTCACCACCGCGAGCCACGCGGGGCTGATCTTCACGCTCGAGCCGGTCTTCTCCGCCGTCTTCGCCTTCTTCCTGCTTGGCGAGCGCCTCGGCGTCCGCGGCTGCATCGGCGCGGCGCTGATGCTCGTGAGCCTTGTCGTGATGGAGCTTGACCTGCCGCAGCTGCGCAAAACGAAGGGGGAGGACGCATGACGACCTTTGAAAAAGTCTACGCCGCGGTGCGCCTGATCCCGCGCGGCAGCGTAGCGACCTACGGCCAGATCGCCGCGGCGCTCGGCAACCCGCGCCTTTCGCGCGTGGTGGGCTACGCGCTGCACGCAAACCCCGAGCCGGGCGTGATCCCGTGCCACCGCGTCGTCAAGCGCGATGGGGAGGTGTCGAGCGCCTTTGCCTTCGGCGGCGCGAACCGGCAGGTGGAGCTGCTCAGGGCGGAGGGAGTTGCGTTCGCGGACGGCAGCCACGTCGATATGGCGCGCTGCCGCGTGCGCGCGCTGCCGCTCATTCTGGAGGAGTGACGGCGGGGGAGCGAGGCAGCCGGAAAACGTTGCCGAAACAGCCTTAAATTTTTAAGAAATTTAAGGCTGCTTTTTTTCTTTTTTTGCTGAGGATGCTTGGCTATTGATTTTTCATATCCACTATACTATAGTGAAACTGGTATTCCAACCGCAGGGAGCTGCGGAAACATAGATGTGAGGAGGATTTTTATGAGAAAAAGCAAGTTCCTATCCATTTTGCTGGCGTTGTGTTTGACGCTGAGCCTGCTGCCTGTATCGGCAATGGCGGCTGAGCCGCTGCCGGCAGACGCTGATCCCTCTGTTTGGGATACGCTCACTCTGAAGAGAGCAGATGGGACCGCACTTGTTGTGGGGACGGATTATACGATTACAAAAGGCACGTACTACCACTATGCGTACACCGAGTCTTTCACGTATAACATTTATAACGTCACCACACCAGATGCGGTGGTGATCAGCGGGGGCGCTCAGTATCAGAATGAAAGCCTTAGTAACCCGCTGAAGAGCCGTGTCGTACTGGGTGCGGCTACGGCCAACGTGACTCTCAGCGGCGTTACGGCGCTGGGCGAGCTTTCAATTGCCGAAGGCAGCACCGTGAACTTTACGCTCATGGGCGACAACTATGTGGATTATATCTACGGCAAGGGTGCGACCACCAATATGATTTTTGGCGGCGAGGGCAGCCTGACAGGTAAGCATATCGGCGGTGTGAACAAGTACAACGCTGATCCGGCGACTAACGTCAGCTGCAATATCACCATCAACAGCGGTACTTATAATATGACGGCCGGTTACGAATCTGCGATCGGCGGTGGCCAGTACGGTAATGCCGGTACGATCACGATCAATGGCGGCAATATCACGGCCAGGAGCAACTATGGCGCAGCCATTGGCGGCGGCCAGAACGGCGCTGCCACTTCGGTCATCATTACAGATGGTCAGGTCAATGCGACCGGCAGCTTTGGCGCG
Organism: uncultured Oscillospiraceae bacterium; assembly: GCA_934597535.1. Lineage (GTDB taxonomy): Bacteria > Bacillota > Clostridia > Oscillospirales > Oscillospiraceae > Hominicoprocola. Next base: position 49,824 of record CAKTRT010000004.1, read on the forward strand.
GCGATCGGCGGCGGTCAGAATGGTGATGCTAATTCGATCAAGATCGAGGGCGGCCTGATCGAAGCCAGAGGCAGCCATATTGGCGCGGCGATCGGCGGCGGTCAGTCCGGCAGTGTCGGGACGGTCGAGATCACAGATGGTGATATTACCGCAATCGCGCGCAAGATGGCAATCGGCGGTGAAAACGCTGGCGATATCACCATTTCTGGCGGCAGCATTAAGCTGGGCAAGTTGGACAGCTCCAGTAAGGAGATTCCTGCAGATGCCAGCCAGATCGGTGCAGCCAGTGGCGGCAAAGTCAATGAGATCAAGATCTCCGGCGGTACGTTCAATGTTCAGATTCCGAAGGACTACTGCGAAGAAGGCTTTGATATTACAGATGACGGCAACGGCAACTATACGGTGGCTGAGCCGAAGATCGCTTCGATCAACGGCGTGACCTATGGCTCTCTTGATAAAGCCATCGCGGCTGTCAAGGACGGCGAGACCATCACGATCCTTGCTGCCGATGAGTATAAGCTTAATGGCAGCCTGGCCTACACCGGCAAAGCATTCACCATCGAAGCGGCGGCCGGCGTGGATGTCGCGTTTGATATGTCCAAAGCGGTGGCGCTGCACGGCGCGAAGATCACCTTCAAGGGCGTGACCTTTAACTATAAGACCAACGGCAACTATATCGGTATTCAGCATGCCGATACGCTGGTGTACAACAACTGCACCATCAATGGTCAGGTGTTCCTGTACGCTGCAAGCGAGACCTTCAACGGCTGCACGTTCAATCAGAACAGCGCAGACGCCTACAACGTCTGGACGTACGGCGCACAGAAGGTTGAGTTCAATCACTGCACGTTCAACTGCGTGGGCAAGTCTGTCCTCGTTTATAACGAGGGCGCGGTCAGCAGCACCGACCTGACGGTCACGGACACGGAATTTAAGGCCAGCGCGCCTGTTACGGGCAAGGCGGCTATCGAGATCGATACCAGCCTGATGTCCGGTGGCGCGACGATCACGGTCGATGCCGCGACCGAGAGCAAGGTCAGCGGCTTCGGCACCGGTTCCAACAGCGGCAACAACCTTTGGAACGACAAAAAGCAGACGGAAGATACCAACAGCAATACGGTCGTGACCGTAGCGGATACAACGGTGTTTGCGCCGCGCGTCGCTACGGTTGGCGGTGTGACCTACAGCTCTCTTGAAGCTGCTTTCGCCGCGCTGACTGCGACGAACCACACCATGACACTGACCAGTGTTGGCGAGGCGAAATGGGCTCCCGCCACGCCGGTGTATTGGAAGGCTGGCACGCAGTCCGGCTATGCCGCCACGCTGAAGGCAGCCCTGACGGCGGCACAGACCGGCACGGACAGTGTGCTGATCGTTTGCCGTCCCGGTGCGACAGTCACCGCCAGTAACGATGGCGTGCATTACGATGTGACGAACAACCTCACCATTTATGCCAACAACGCCGATTTCAGCGGCAAGGATCTTTCCATCGGCACGTATGCGGCGCCCAAGAACAGCGAGACTACGATCAACATCTATGATGCGAAGAATCTCGTGGTCTGGGGCCAGCCCGTTGGCGACCGCGCGGATGTGTGGAACGTCAATTACGTCGATTGCGAGAATAACGGCCACAACTTCCTCATGTATCGCGGCAGCGAGACCGGTAAGGCAACGCTCAACGCGACGCTGACCGGCTGCAAGGCGACCGGCTTCTCTGATTCTATCATTCATACGACTGCCGACGGCAGCATCAAGATCACGAACTGCACCTTTGCCGACAACTGCGCTCCGGTGAACATTGCGCACAAGCAGAGCGGCAGCATGGTCGTGGAGATCGAAGGCTGCACGTTCACCAACTGCGGCAAGGTCGATGAAAGCAATAACTATTTCGCGCCTGTCCGTATGGTCAACAATAACGCTCAGGGCACGCTGTCCGTCAGCGTAAAGAATACCGCCTTTGCCGGTACGATCGGCGAGAATGGCGATATCCTGCTCGGCGATGGCCGCAACGGCAAGAAGTCCTATGACGTTTCCGCGACGGTCACCGGCACGGCGGCCAAGGTCGTGGCACAGCGTCCGGGCCACTACAATGGCTCTGCGGTCGATCAGACCAAGCAGGAGAGCAAGACGCTGACTGCAAACGACACGCTCAGCACCACCCTCAACGAGATGCTGCCCCTCAAGGGAACGGTCACGCTCGATGAGTTCCTTGCGATGGTCGAGGCTTACGGCTACAACTTCGACGGCGCTGCCGTGACCGGCGACGGCTCCAAGCTCGTTGTCAAGTGGAGCCCGGTCAGCGGCTGCTATGATACCCGTGCGGGTCACCAGTGCACGGTGAACAATGTCGCAGCCACCGGTAACACGCCCAAGCGTGTGAACAACGGCCTGACGCAGTTCCAGCTCTACGAGGGCAAGAATTACAATGTTAGCGTGAAGAACGTCAGCTTCGTTTACGAGCCGGCTGCTTTCACGGTCTGCGAGAACAGCGGTTGGGCGGGCAGCTTCACCGCCGAGCAGGCTCCTGCCGGTCAGCTCTACTTCATGACCACCGGCGATGTGACCTTCGAGAGCTGCGACTTTGACAAGGTTGTGCTGACCACCTTCAACACCACCGGCACCAGCACGGTCAAGAACTGCACGTTTGCGAACGTCTATAACAACTATGCCATCAAGGATATCCGCGGTGAGCACATCATCGTGACCGGCAATACGATCTCGAACTGCGGCGGCGGCGTCATGGTCAGCTCGACCGGTACGGTTTCTGATGTGAACATCTCCGGCAACACCTTCACCAATGTGGACGTGGCCGGTACGGCGCCCGCAGACAAGGTCGGCACGCGCGCCCTGATCCAGATCGCTTCTTCCGGCGACTATACCGGCGCCAAGCTGATCCTCGACGGCAACACGGCCAGCAACTGCGGCCCGATCCTGCGCCAGCTGAATGAAAACGGCGCTGCCGACATGATCGAGAGCCTGACCGGCGATCTGACCGGTCTCGGCGGCAAGCTGACCTACACGAGCGATTCTAAATCTCCGACTTCTCAGCCCGCGACCTACACGGTGACCTTTAGCGGTTCCAATGTTGCGCCGGTGGTCGCTGCCGCAGGCACGGCCATCATCCTGCCCAATGCCGACAGAGTGGGCTTCACCCTTTCCTACTGGAAGGATTGGACGAATGGCGCGGCCTATCGCGCCGGTGAGAGCTTCACCGTGAACGCGAATGTGACGCTTTATGCCGAGTGGGTGGAGAACAGCTCCCCCGTTACGCCCGGCAGCTCCTCTGTGAGCGTGGTGCGTCCGGACAACGGCAAGGTGACGGTCAACCCGTCGGCCGCGAAGGAAGGCGAGACTGTGACGATCACCGTCACGCCCGATGCGGGCTATGAGCTCGGCTCCCTGACCGTCTCCGACAGCAGGGGCAACCAGCTCCCGCTCAGCGGCAACGGCAGCAGCTTCACCTTCGTCATGCCCGCGGGCGGCGCGGTCGTCAAGGCCGAGTTCGTCAAGCGCAGCGTGAGCTTCGGCGACGTTTCCGCGAACGATTACTTTGCAAGCGCCGTGGCATGGGCGGTCGAAAAGGGCATCACGGACGGTGTCGGCGGCGGCATGTTCGGCCCGTACCAGCCCTGCACGCGCGGCCAGATCGTGACGTTCCTGTGGCGTGCGGCCGGTTCTCCCGAGCCGAAGGCCATGAGCAGCTTTGCGGATGTTTCCGCGAACGAGTACTATGCCAAGGCCGTGGCGTGGGCCGTTGAAAACGGCATCACCACCGGCACGGCGGCGACGACGTTCGGCCCGAACGACACCTGCACGCGCGCGCAGGCGGTGACGTTCCTCTGCCGTGCCGTCGGCACGCAGGGCGCGTACAGCGGTGCGTTCAGCGATGTGGCGAGCGACATGTACTGCGCCGGTTCCGTGGCGTGGGCGGTCGCGAACGGCGTGACGGACGGCGTCGGCGGCGGCAAGTTCGCTCCGGACGACTTCTGCACGCGCGGCCAGATCGTGACCTTCCTCTACCGCGCCTATCAGGGCAAGTAAATACAGGATCCGTTCAAAAGGGCGGAGCGGCATTTGCCGCTCCGCCCTTTCCCTCTGCGCGCTGCACCGGATAAGGAGACGCCTGCGCCCGTGTTTCTACAGGGCGCGGGCGCACGAACGTATATGGCCTTTTATTCGCGGCTACATTTGACGCTTACGATGGAAACCCTTTTGGATGGGACGGCAGAATATCGCTTCACTGTCTGTTTAGGACGAGACTGCAACGGAAGGCAAATTCGAAAATACACTACATGGTCCATCCCATCTGATACAAGCGCAGCCAAGGCAAAGAAAGCTGCTGAACGCGCTGCGCAAAGAACTGGCTGCCACTTTTTGTTGCCGCTTTCGATTTGATGTGATTCTTGCGGACGCTGCCGCTCTGCCATAAGGGTACAAAAGAATTTGTTATTATATTGCATTTTGGCAAATTTCAAAATCAGATGCCGACAGGAGGAACACGATACCCGAAAAAACAGCGCAGAAAGAACCGGGCAAAAAGCCCACGCCATCCCAAAAGCCGAGACCGCGGCAGGTAACAGTCGTTCAAATTCCGCTCCTTGATCTGCATCCGTTTACCCCTTTCAGGTGCGTGAGGATCCGTTTGTAAATTTTTGCTCCAGACGGATTGACAATGTGCACTGCATTATGCATAATCCTGATTATACATAATGCAAGTTATAAATCGGGAGGGAGTGTAAGTATGCCCGCAAAAGCAAAAGTCACCAAAGAAATGATCGTTGACGCAGCCTTTGCGGTCGCCCGTGAAGCAGGAGTGGAAAATATCAACGCAAGGACTGTTTCGGAACGGCTGCATTGCTCCACTCAGCCCGTCATGTATCACTTTGCAACGATTGAAGAATTAAAACGGACGGTCTATGCGAAGGCAGACCTCTATCATTCGGAATATCTGATGAATATGAAAAAACCGCCGAAGGGCGCCGCGCTCGGGATCGGAATGAATTATATCCGCTTTGCAATTGAAGAACCGCATTTGTTCCGGTTCCTGTTTCAGTCGGATTATTTCAGCGGAAAGACCCTGCTTGAGCTGATCGACGCTGAGGAGCTTCTTCCTGTTCTTTTAGCCATGCAGAGCGCTCTGGGCGCCAGCATGGAACAGACGAAAAAGATTTTCCTGACGGTTTTCCTGTTTGCCCACGGGTATGCAAGTATCATCGCCAACAATTCGCTGAAATACGACGAGGAGCTTATCAATTCTCAGTTGGAGCAGGCGTATCGGGGCGCAATATTGGCCGCGCAGGAAGAAATGGCATGAGGAAGGCTCTGTGTGTATAGGTTGACAAGCAAAGCGAGGTGGCACGAATGGTGGAGATTTTTAAATCAGAATTGGGTTGGCTTTGCTGTCCAAAGTGCGGCGGCAAGACAAGGACATAGATCCGGCCGCACACGGTGCTGGAGGATTTTCCTCTATTTTGCCCAAAGTGCAAATACACCTGCGTGATTCGTTTCAAAAACGGAAAAATTGAAGAAATCAAAATGCCAGACGCTTAGACGCAGTGCAGACCGGTGAGCCGGCTTGTACTGCGTCTTTTTATATGATGATCTATGGAGATGAGTCGATGAAAAATTGCCTGTCGAACAGCAGATTTGCTAATCTGCTGTTTGTAAATATCCGAATTGGGAACGTGAATACCGCTGCATTGTTTGACACCGGCGCGGGCATGACGGTCATCACACAAAGCCTTCTGCACCGACTTCATGCCGCACCCGAGAAAGAGGCTCTCCGCGCCGGAAACAATAACGGTGTGGTTCGTGCGTTTCAGACTGCGATCATCCCCAGCATTCAGATTGGGGATAGTTGCATGGAGAACTGCAAGGTGCTCGTGACGGATGACGCAAATTTTGAGCTCAGCGATGAAACCGGTAAGATTTTCCCTGCTGAAATGCTGCTCGGCTGGGATGTGATCTCCCTGTATCGCTGGAGTTATTCCGCAAAAGATAGATCCTTATCGGTCAGCTTGCCGGAAAAGGCGGCTGAACATCGACAAGGCAGGGGCAGATATGAAAGTCTTTGAACATGTCGATTACTGCCTTGCGGTCAGGAAATCTTAAATTGTATGGAGGCAACGATGAAACACACAAACCGGTTGATTGGATGCTGCGGACTGGACTGCGAAACCTGCGACGCCAGGATCGCAACGATTACAAACGACAACGCTCTGCGCGAGAAAACCGCCGCACTGTGGACAAAGCTCAACGGGGTAACGATCCTACCTGAAATGATCAACTGCACCGGATGCCGCATAGAGGGCGCAAAAACGCCCTTCTGCGATAAGCTTTGCCCCGTACACAACTGCGTCCGGGAAAAGAGCCTTGATACCTGTGCCGACTGCCCGCAGATGGATAGCTGTCCAACGCTGGGGTGCATCTCCGTAAACAGCCCGTTTGTGCTGGAAAACCTGAAGCAGCTGAAGCAGGATAATGCCTGACTCAATGACGGTAAATGATGCGGAATATACCGTACTTCATCTCTTCGGAAAAGGCAAAGGCGGCTACTCCTATCTGGTGACAGATGGAGCGACGCAATATGTCCTGAAACAGATCCACCATGAGCCTTGCGAATACTATGCGTTCGGCGACAAGCTGCGCTCAGAACTGCGCGACTACGAAACGCTGTGCAGGCTGGGCATTCCCGTGCCCCGGCTTCTGGCGGTGGATACCACGCAGGAGCGCATATTGAAAGAATACATCGCCGGGCAGACGGTCGCAGAGCAACTCAAAGCGGGACGGATGGGACCCGACTGGCTCAAACAGGTGCAGGCCATGTGCCGCCTTCTGTACCCGGCCGGATGGAACATTGACTACTATCCCACGAACTTTGTCCCGTGCAACGGAGCGCTTTACTACATCGACTATGAGTGCAACGCCTACATGGCGCAATGGGACTTTGAGCATTGGGGTGTCCAGTATTGGACGGCGCAGACACCGGAAAGGACGAATGAAATATGAAAAACTACAAGAAAACAATGACGAAGCTGCTGACCGCAGCGGTATTGCTGGTATCTGTCTTTATGACCGGATGCACCCGCCTGACGGAGGCGAAGGACAACACACCCTCGACAACAGGCACACCGGCAGAGACCGGAGAATACGGCGTGTATGTGAGGCTGGAGCTTGACGGCGCCAGCGCCGTCTACATTCTCACGGCGGCAGCTTCTCGAAGGTGTGCGAGAACGCCGGCGGCTCACCGCTGAAGGCCGGGGAATGGATCTTCACCGGCGAGGATATCGTGGAGCTTTCCCGGAAGGAGCACTGCTCCATCCTCTTTACCGTGGGTGCGCTGGATGCGGATGACACACTGCTGGGCGAGAGCACGTTTCTCTATGACGAATCGCAGGAGAAGCTGTATGTCACCATTTCTGCGGACGGCGTGACCTGTTCCACCTCTGATGCAGTCGATGCCCCGGCAGATGTGCCGCCGGTGCTGACGCTCCCCATTCTGGACGAGATCGACCAGACCGTGGCCATTGGAACGTCGGGTTCTTCGCCTTCGGCTGTGCAGGCAGCGGTCAAGCTGCTGGACTGGGGCGTGAATACGGGGCTTGGCGCGGATGAGATCAGCGACGCTACCTCCACATGGCTGGCTGCAAAAAACAACGATCTGGCCGATTGCCTGAAAAAGCTGGAGCTGGTGGATGACGCCTATCAAAAGCTCCTGACCGGTGAGGCACGGGAGCTGCTGGACAGCGCTGGATGTGAGAACGTGGAGATCACTTGGGGCAGCGATCCGGTAGAGCCGGTGGAGGCCATCATGCAGGCGGCAGGGCTTCGCGGATGATGCAGGCAGCCAATACGAAGAAAGGAAGTCCTAAAGATGAATAACAGTTTGTTTGTCGTTGAACGCGCGCGGGCAGAGGAAGCCGCCACGCTGCTGGATTATCTGAAAATCATCGGCGGAGAAACCGACAACCTCAGCTTTGGCGCAGAGGGCGTGCCGCTCAGCCTTGAAGCAGAGCAGGACTATCTGCGCGCACAGTGCGGATCGGCAGACAATGCGCAGTATTTTGCCAAGGTGGACGGCGAGATCATCGGAACGGCAAGTCTGAATCGCAGAAGCAATCGCATGAGCCATCGCGGAGAGTTCGGCATCAGCCTGAAAAAAGCATGGTGGGGCTGCGGCGCGGCGTCTGCTCTGATGGAAGCGATCCTTGCCTTTGCCAGGGAGAACGGCTTCGAGCAGCTGAATCTTGAGGTGCGAAGCGACAATGCCCGCGCCATCCACCTGTACGAGAAGTACGGCTTTCGGAAGCTGTGTACATTTCCCCGCTTTTTCAAGATCAATGGAGAATATGTCGATTTTGACCTGATGAATCTCGTACTGAACACAGCGGGCAGCCAAACATAAAAAGCCCCGGTAAATACAATACATAGCCAGACGCAAAGGCGCAGGGCATTTGTATCGACCCATGCCGATCCCTCCCTCCTGTCATTTGCCCCTCAGTATAGCGCTGACGGCCCGCTGTTGTTGTACGGATACGTGCAACAGCGGCAAAAGAAATGATTGACAAAAGAAGTAATCGGCAAATCGCACAAAAAATGCGCCGTGTTTTCTGCTGGACAAGTGTAAAGGAACGTAGTATTCTTAAAAAAATATCCGAAAAGGCCGCGCGGCAGTTCCCGCTGCGCCGGCCGCCCAGCAAAACAAGGAGGAAAACGCATGGCATATCGGGAAAGCTACGCTGGCAAGATCAACCGCAAGCTGAACAAAAAGCTCCACGTCGTCGAGGTGGCCTCGGGCCGGCAGAAGGCCGACCTTGTGCTCAAGAACGCGACGTACGTGAACGTCTTCTGCAACGAATTGGGTCATGGCGACATCGCCGTGGCCGAAGGCCTGATCGCGGGCATGGGTGAGCACTACGAGGGCGAAGTGGAGATCGACATGGGCGGCAAGCTCGTGCTGCCCGGCTTTGTCGATGCGCACATCCACCTTGAGAGCGCGCTCGTCTCCCCGAAGGAATTTGCCTACGCCGTCATCCCGCACGGCACCACCACCGTCATCACCGACCCGCACGAGATCGCCAACGTCATGGGCACGGACGGCATCGAGTATATGCTGCAGGCAACGGAGGATCTGCCGCTCGACGTGCGCTTCATGCTACCGAGCTGCGTGCCTGCGACGCCGCTCGACGAATCCGGCGCGGTGCTCGATTACCGCGCGATCGACTCGTTCTACGAGCACAACCGCGTCGAGGGTCTGGCCGAAATGATGAACTATGTCGGCGTCGCGAACGCCGACGAGCAGGTGCTCGAAAAGATCGTCGCCGCGCAGGCGCACCACAAAAAAATCGACGGCCACGCCCCCGGCCTTTCGGGCAACGACCTGAACGCCTACATCGCCGCCGGCGTCTATTCCGACCACGAGTGCAGCACCGTGGAGGATGCCATCGCCAAGCTCGAGCGCGGACAGTACATCATGATCCGCGAGGGCACGGCCGCGCGCAACCTCGACGCGCTGCTCCCACTGCTCACACCGCAGTATTACACCTACTGCATGTTCTGCACGGACGACAAGCACCCGAACGATCTTCTCGAAAAGGGCCACATCGACTACATCGTGCGCCGTGCCATCAAAGCGGGCGTCGACCCGATCATCGCCGTCAAATGCGCGAGCCACCACGCCGCGCGCTACTTCCTGCTCAACAACCGCGGCGCAATCGCACCGGGCTTTCTTGCGGACTTTGTCGTGATCGACAATTTCGACGACTTCAACATCCTTGAGGTCTACAAGAAGGGCAAGCTGATGTTCGACGGCAAGACCGTCACGCCGTTTGAAGCGCCCGAGATCGATCCGCACCTCGTCAAGCGCTCGCACGAGACGTTCCACGTTGCGCACCTTGAGGCCACGGACTTTATCGAGTCCCGCCCGCGCGCGGTGCTCGGCATGGTGCCCGGCGAGATCGTCACGACCGATGCGGGCTACGCCGAAAAGATCAGCGTTGAGGACGACATCTTGAAAATTGCCGTCATCGAGCGCCACAAGAACACGCACCACATCGGCATCGGCTACATCAAGGGCTACGGCCTCAAGTCCGGCGCGGTGGCAACGTCCATCTCGCATGACAGCCACAACATCATCGTCGTCGGCGCGAATGAAGAGGACATGGCTGCGGCGGTCAACCGCGTTGTCGAGCTCGGCGGCGGCATCGTTGTGATGGACGGCGGCAAGGTGCTCGGCGAGCTCCAGCTCCAGATCGCGGGCATCATGAGCGAAGCGCCGCTCGTTGAGGTCAACGCGGCTCTCGAAAACGCCAAGGAGCAGGCCTTCAAGCTCGGCGTCTCGCGCGGGGTCGATCCGTTTATGACGCTCTCGTTCATGGCGCTGACCGTCATCCCGACGCTGCGCCTCACGACGCGCGGTGTGTTCGATGTCATCCACCAGCGCTACGTGTGATCCTACATAGCGGAAGGCTCCGGCGCGCCGCGCCGGAGCCTTTTTCCAAAAGTTTTGCTTGCAAATGGATCCTGCATCGCATATAATAATGGTCGCACCTGCCGGTGTGATGGAATTGGTAGACGTAGCGGACTCAAAATCCGCCGCTGGCGACAGCGTACCGGTTCGACTCCGGTCACCGGCACCATAGAGAAATGATCCGAACCACAGCTTCTTTGTTTGGAAGACGGGTTCGGATCGTTTTTTTTGCCGCGCGGATGCGGGCGTGGCGCCGCTCTTTATGAAATGTGACAGAATTGGCGGAAAAGCGAGCGATTTATGCGGCAAAATCATACTTGCGGTACAGCAAGGAATGCTGTAAAATACAAGCGCATTTGATCGAATAAGGAGTGCGAGCCATGCAGCAGAATGCAAGATTCATCCGGAAGTTGCCCATCCCGATGGAGATCAAAAAAGAATTTCCCATCACGCCGGAGATCGCCGAGACGCGCGAAAAACGCGTAGAGGAGATGCGCGCCATCCTCGACGGGCGCGACAAGCGGCTGATGCTGGTGATCGGCCCGTGCTCCGCCGACCGCGAGGACAGCGTGATGGACTATATTTGCCGTCTGGTCCCGTTACAGGAGCAGGTGAAGGACAAGATCCTGATCGTGCCGCGCATTTACACCAACAAGCCCCGCACCGACGGCTCGGGCTACAAGGGGATGCTCCACCAGCCCGACCCCGACAAAAAGCCGGATATGCTCGAGGGCATCATCGCCATCCGCCGCCTGCACACCCGCGCGGTGCGCGAGACGGGCTTTGCCTGCGCGGACGAGATGCTCTATCCTGAAAATTACCGCTACCTTTCCGATATCATCGGCTATGTCGCCGTCGGTGCGCGCTCGGTGGAAGATCAGCAGCACCGCCTGACCGCGAGCGGCCTTTCCGTGCCCGTCGGCATGAAGAACCCCACCGGCGGAGATCTGAGCGTGATGATGAACTCCATCTACGCGGCGATGGGAGACCATACCTTCCTCTACCGCGGCTGGGAGGTGGAGACGGCGGGCAACCCCTACGCCCACGCCATCCTGCGCGGCTATGTGAACGAGCGGGGCAACAGCCGTCCCAACTACCACTATGAGGACCTTGTCGAGCTGCACGAGCTGTATGCCCAGTGCGGCATCAAGAACCCTGCCTGCCTTGTGGACTGCAACCACGCCAACTCCGGCAAGCAGTATCTGGAGCAGATCCGCATCGCCAAGGAGGTGCTGCACTCCAAGCGCCACTCCAATGACATCGATACACTCGTCAAGGGGCTGATGATCGAAAGCTACATTGAAGACGGCAAGCAGAAGATCACCGACGGCGTTTACGGCAAGAGCATCACCGACGCCTGCCTTGGCTGGGAAAAGACCGAGCGGCTCGTGCTGGAAATGGCGGAGCTTCTCTAAAAATAAATCAACCGCCGGACAGGGCGGGAAATAAAGGAGACTTTGATGGAGAAACAGTTTGACCTCAGCGCGGCGGCGCTGCACATTCTCGCGATGGCACTCATGCTGTGCGACCACCTGTGGGCGACGCTCCTGCCCGCGCAGGAGTGGATGACGGCCGTGGGGCGCATCGCCTTCCCAATCTTCGCCTTCATGGCAGTGGAGGGCTACTTCCACACCCACAGCTTCAAGCGCTACGCGCAGCGTATGCTGGTCTTTGCGATCCTCTCTGAGATCCCCTTCGACCTGATGTATGGCGGAACGTGGTTCTATCCCGTGCACCAGAACGTCATTTGGACGCTGCTGATCGGCCTTCTCGGCATCCGCGCGATGGAAGCGGTGCGCGAGAAGGGGAAGACGTGGCTCTATGTGCTCACCTGCGTGGGCGTGACAGCGCTCGGTGCAGCGCTCGGTACGCTCGGCATGGTGGACTACTACGGCTCGGGCGTTTTGACCGTGTTCGTCTTCTATTTCTTCCACGGAAGAGAGTGGTGGAAGCTGCTCGGGCAGATCCTGGCGCTCTACTGGATCAATGTGCGCATGCTCGGCGGTCAGGTCTATCCCATGACGATCTTCGGCATGGACGTGGAGCTCAGCCAGCAGGGGCTTGCGCTGCTCGCACTCGTGCCCATCTGGCTCTATCGCGGCCGTCAGGGTCACCACAGCAAGGCCTTCCAGTATGCCTGCTATGCCTTCTATCCCGTGCATATGCTCATCCTCGCGCTCATCCTGCGCGCACTGTAAAGATGAAAAAAAAGAGATGGCCTCGGCCATCTCTTTTTTTGCCTTTATTCTTCCTGCCTGAGGCCGGGGATGCTGACGCCGATGCCGTTGACCTCCACGCCGTCGTCGGCGGGGATGAGCAGGTACTTGCGCCCGTCGATGACGCGCGCTTCGATCATGTAGCTGTTCTCCGGCGCGACGGAAATCTAGACCTCGGGCGTCGTGATCTCGAACTTTTTGCTCTCGATGATGTTGTTCGGGTCCAGCGCGGCGTTTTCGCCGTACTGTGCGTCACATTCGCGGCGGAAAGCCTCGATCTGCTCTCCCCCGACGCCGCTGTTTGCAAGGATGCCGCCCACGTCGCTTGCCGTCAGCTCCAGCGGCTCGGGGTCGCGGCTCTCCTTGTGATCCTCGATACGGGCGCGAATTTGCTCATGCACGGACTGGACGACTTCGTAGCTGCAATTCTTGTCGAGCGCGTCTGCGAGCGCCGAGCCGAAGGCGTTCTTCTGCTCCTCGGCGGACATCGGCGGCTCGACGCGGAAGAGCGCGTCGATGACCTCTTCATGAAGCTCGGCGGCGTTTTTCGAGTAAAAGAGCACGTTGTAGATGTTCGCCGTGCGGCCGTCGAAGGCGGGATAGAGGAAGCCGAGCTCGGGCGAGGAGGCGGTGTAGCCCGTAGAGCTTGAGTGGAACTCGCTCTGGTCGAGGTCGTAGCGCAGCTCAAGCGTCGGCGCCTTGACGGGGCAGATGGAGCAGACGAAGTACTTGAAGACCTCGCTTGAGGCATTGTGCTGCAATTCATCGTCCTTGCTGCGGTGAGGCACGTCGTAAGCGTCGGCGGCGAGCAGGATGAGATAGTTCGTCTCGCCCATGTCGATGCACTCGATGATCTTGCGGCAGAGTGTCTCGCGCGAGGGCGGATCTTTCAGCTCTGTCTGGCGCAGGGTCTGCAAAAGGCGGTGTTCGTCGCTGTCGGCCACCTGCTGCGTGGAGACGACCACGTCGACGAGGTTTTTGCCCAGCGCGCCGGAGTAGGTCGGCATATTCCTTTGGCGTCACGCCGTATTCCTGCTTGAAAATGTCCGCCATTCGCCGCGGCGTCAAGCCCACAT